>JAGXAD010000006.1 GCA_018971745.1 Patescibacteria group bacterium | reverse complement strand
AAAATTCCCGGCGTGAACGGTTCGGTGTTGTTTTGGACGATGCGCCGCGTATTTGCGTTGATTGCAACAATTCGGTTTTCAACGGTTGTTATCTGCAATGTTTCCTGCGCTTTTTTTTCAAGTTCAAGGTTGCGCGCGATTTCATCGTTTTGAAGCGCAAGAAATATGTAGGAAGGAAAGAGCAAGATTAAAAAAATAAACACTGACGCAATCGCAAGCGAACCAAAATAGAACGTTTGGCTGGTTCGTTTTTCCCATATGACGTTTTGTTTTTCTTTTTCGGGAAGCAGATTGAGGTTGAACATAATATCCAATTCAAAATTTAAAAATCAAAAGTTAAAATTGCGGTGAATTGTATTTTGCCAGCGGGCAAAATACAACCATTTTTAAATTTTAATTTTGCGTTTTAAAAATTTTCGAACACGCTTTTGTACCCATTTTAAGATTCGTTCCAGTCCATGCCGCGGAGCGCCAGCCCGAATGCGGTGGCGTATTTTAACGTTTTGTTTTTTGGAATTGGAGGAATTTCTTTCGGGTTTTCCCCGTAGATGTTGATAAGCGGATTGCCGAGCACAACGGTTTTTTTAAGATTAATATTGAGATATCGTTCAATGCCGATTAAATTTGCGTCGCCGCCCGAAAGAATAACGGCGGAAATGTCCGGTTCCGCGTTATGGCGGTGAAGCGAATGTTCCTGATAAAAAATAACCTGATGTTTGATGGCGTCAACGAGTTCGGAAAGCAGCGGAATAACGGATTCAAGAATGACGCCGTTTTTATAGTTTTTATCAAGGCCGTTTTCTTTTTTAATTTGTTCCGCCTCAGTGATGCTAATGCCGAGATTTTTTGCGATTGACTGGTCAAAATTTCTTCCTCCCAAATTAATGCCGAGCGTCAGGGTGAGCGCGTTTTTGCTGAAAGTGATAAAGCTTGTTTTGGTTGCGCCGAGATCAAGAATGATAATTGCGCGGTTCAGATTTTTCTTGTCAATAAGCGCCCGGCTTATTGCCTGCGATTCAAGTTCAAGCACGGCCGGCATAAAGCCGGCGCCTTGCACGACCCGCACGTACGAATCAACAATGGTTTTTGGGAATGCGGTGACCAAAATGTCCACGTGGTCCGTTTTTTCTTCGCCGGAGGGAATTACCTCGTAGTCAAAATAAATTTCGTTCAGGGGGAACGGGATGTTTCCTTCAAGTTCCCATCGGATGGCAAGCGGAATTTGTTCCGGTTTTATTTTCGGCAGCTGAACTATGTTCAAAAAACTTTTTTCTTCCGGCAATGACGCAACGATGAAACGATCTTTGATTGGTTTCCCTTGGCGGTCGCGAAGCCCATTTTGCAGGATGCGTGTGAGCTCCTTTTCGTTTTTGATTTCTCCGGATACCACGATGCCGTCCGGAATGTTTATTTCTCCGAAGTAATCAATCCGTTTCCCGCCTTTTGTCTCTTTAAGTTTTGCGTATTTTACCGTTAAATCAGAAATATCCAGACCGAATGCCGGCGGATTGATAATTTGTTGTATAAGTTTTGGGAACATAATGGTTGCGAATACGAATGCGCGCCGTTTGTTTTATTGTATCATAGGTTATGCTATTCTGTTTCTTTCCATCGTTCTATCTGGTATCCGCCGCTCGGGCCGGATGAAAATTGGAGATTCGCAAGCCCGTTTTCGTAGATAATTGAAGAATTATTGCTGATTTCCAATTTGTACGCGGTTGCTTCGTGCAGGCTTAAATTGTTTCCGATGTCAATGGTTCCGTTTGGCGCATAGAAGATGGCTCCGTTTGCGTTATTCCCTATGTCAATTGCGTCGTTGATCGCGGTATCAAGCAACATCAGGTAACTTCCGGCGGTTCCCGAACCAAGAAAGATCGCGTTGTTTCCGACATTGGTTGCGCCGTCAACGATAACGAGCCCGCTTAACTCGCCGTACGAAGCGGAAAGCCGGAGCGTGTTATTGTTGCCGAAGGCAATGGTTCCGGTTACCCATACGGTTCCGGTAATCGTAAGCGTGACATTGTT
Source organism: Patescibacteria group bacterium (assembly GCA_018971745.1). GTDB lineage: Bacteria > Patescibacteriota > Minisyncoccia > Sungbacterales > GWA2-42-14 > JAGXAD01. The sequence goes on along the minus strand of JAGXAD010000006.1, from coordinate 9,746 downwards.
TCCAAGCGTCAGGTTGCCGTTTATTTTTTTGGGGCCAAGCGAAGTGTTCGTATTGACGGTTATACTGTTGATTGTTCCGCCGGCAACCGCGTCGTTTTTCCAATTGGTAATTTGTTCTCCCGTGATGGGGAATGTTCCCGGGGCTGGAGCTTGGGATGCGGTTTGCGTCGAGCCCGCGGTGCAGCCGTTCCACTGGGAAACATATGTTGCAGTTCCGCCGATATTGCAATTGTTAAAATTTTGCGCTGATCCGTTTTGGTTGACGGTGATGTTTTGGATCGTATGGATTCCCGCGGCAATTGCGGTCCCGGTAACGGTGCTTTGCGTTTTGCCTCCGCCGTTGATATCGCCATTGGAAAAAACATTCCCGACAATGGAAGTGTTGTTTCCCATAACGACCCCGCCGTCGCCCACCTGGATTCCGTAAAAAAAGGAAACGCCGTTTGAAGATTTAAGAATTGTTTTTGTGGTTCTTTCGTCGCGCAGAACATTGCCGAGTGCGGTTACTTCTTTCGTTCCGCCGACGGCGGCAATCGTCGTTGTCGCGCTGAATCCGTCAATCGTCATGGTTTGGATCGGCGCGTACATCTTTCCTCGCATGATGCGGTAGCTCGCGTCTTCAAGGCCCGCCTCGGAAACATAGTAACTTTTTTCTCCCCAAAGCGCTGCGCGGGAAGTTGTTGTTTCGTTTAAAGCAATGGAAGAAAAACTCAAAAGCCCGCCCAGGGAAATGAGCAGGGTGAAGATAACCATCGTCATGAGTGCCTGTCCTTTTTCCGAACATTCCGCGGGTACTCGCGATTGTCGTTTAAATTTGTCATTTTCAATTTTCAATTTTCATTGAATTTTCAATGATACAATTTTCAAATTTGAAAATTAAAAATTGTAAATTGAAAATTTTATTAATAGCTTCCCCGCAAAATCGCGGTTCCGTAAAAAATTTTTTGGATGTTTATTTTTGTGGAAGATGCCTGCAGGGCAAGCTGGAATTTGATTCCGACGGTGCTTCCGTTGATTAGTTTTGTTGCCGTGAATACGGGGACGGCAATGCTATCCGCGTTTAATTGGATGGTGTTGCCGGCGCGCGTTTTGAACAGCAAATTTTTGTTGGCTGAGGAAAATTCTATTGATGCGGGCGTATCGTCGGTCGGGCTCGCAAATGTTTTGAGTATGAGGTCGCTTGGATTTGCGCCAAGCACGCTTGCGTCATCAACGGCTTGGGCAAAGCGGATTTCTCGCATCAGCCGTTCCATAATGCTGTTGCCGTTTTCGTTAATGAGCCGTTCGGTTCTCGCCTGCGAAAATGCGGCGGTAACCGTAAGCAGAGTATGTACGGCAAAGAGCGAAATAAACGCGAGAATCGCGCCGTAAATAATGAGTTCTATGATGCTGGTTCCTTTCATAAGAAATGCAAAAATCAAAATGCAAGTTTCAAAATGACAATTCAAAATGCAAAATTATGTTACATATTACATTGTCATTTTGCATTTTGAGATTTGAATTTTTTAACCGTTTGAAAAATTAATTATTAAAAAGATTGGTGATATAGGTTGAGATTGATTCCGAGAATGGCCGGCTGCCTTGGTTCCACGATACCGTAACGGTTATTTTTTTTGTGTTTGGGTCAACGGTGCCGCCGGACGCTACGATGTCATCGGATGAATTTCGTTGGACGCCGGCAACCGTGAATTTCCGGCTAAACGCATTATCTATGGTTTCCGGAGTCGCGGTGGCTTGCCATTGGTTTGCGCTGAACGCAAGATAAGAGTCGGTATCGAGCGGTAACGGATTGATGTTTGCGGTCCAGCCGCGATCGCGCATAGTTTTAACGGCCTCCGCGCCTTCGCTTAACAGAAATGTCGCCTGAAGGCGCATCGTGCTTGTTTCCACAAGCCGCAGGGAATATTGCGCGATGTTGCCAAGGAAAAGAAGCGCTGTCGCAATAACGGCAAGCCCGACGATGATTTCAATAAGCGAGGATCCTTTCATGGATAGTACGTTGAAAAATTATTTAATTTCTGCGGTTCCGGAATCGTTGATTTGAATCGTTTTGGTTTGAAGCGTGTTTCCTTTGATTCGCAACACAACGGTTCCGGTGGCGCTCGGGTCGCCGGAAAGGCGGGCAAACGCGATTGCGGTGGTGGCATTGGTGAGCGATAAGGATGAAATTTCTATTTGCGTCGGAAGTTCGGTTATTTCATTGGTTGGCGAAGACGCATTGTAGTAATTGCCGGCAAAAAAAACGATTTGATTTTGGTTTTGATCAAAAAAAACCCCGTATTGAGAATCATCGCGCGACGCTAAAGTTTGGGAGCGCGCATTGTTGAGCGCTCCCACAATCGTATCCGCTGCACGGAATAGTTCGCCTGACGCTTTAAACGACGAAAACCCGCTTACGGCAAGAACGGCAAGAATGCCCAATACCGCGACGGCAATAATTATTTCTATAAGAGAAAAACCAATTTGTTTACGCTCAAAGTCAAAATGCAAAATGCAAAATGCAAAATTACGGAAACAATGTTCGCTGCGGCGAACATTGCCACCGACATTTTGACTTTTGACTTTTGACGTTTGCATTTTTGTTACAGATTCCCCACGCTGTTGTAGATGGGCTGCATCATGGCAACCGCGAAAAATCCGACTACAATCCCGACGATAATCATTAAGACCGGTTCAATAACGGAGGAAAGGTTTTTTGTCGTGGCGGTAACGTCTTCTTCAAAAAAAAGCGCCAAGCGGAACAGCATGTGCGACAGGGTCCCGGTTTCTTCTCCGACTTCCACCATTTGCGTTACGAGCGGAGGGAAAATGCGCGGATATTGTTTTAAAATTTCATTCAGTTGTTTTCCTTTTTCAACTTCGATTGAAGCTTGTTTGATTGCGTCTTGAAACAGCGCGTTTGAAACGACGCCTGATGTAATTTCAAGGGAACCGATGATGGATACGCCTGACGAAAGCAGAGAACCAAGCGTGCGGCTGAACCGCGCGGAATTATATTTTTGAATAAGCGGCCCGAATAAAGGCATGCGGAGGATTGTTCGGTCAAAGATCCGTTTTCCTGTAGTCGTTTTCAGAAATCGGAATGCGCCGTACAGCATCATCGGAATACCAATAAGTAAAACCCAATAAAAGTTCAAGATAAAATTGCTGGATGCGATAACGACGCGGGTGCTGAACGGAAGTTCTACTCCCAATTCGTTGAAAGTTTGCGTGAGAGTCGGAATGACAAAAATCATCATGAGGATTCCGATGGCGATGAGTACGGTAAATATGATTGCCGGATAAATCATCGCGCCTCTCACTTTGGAGCTTAAATCATGGTCCCGTTTCATCTGGCGCGCAAGAATTTTCAGGGTGCTTTCCAGTTTTCCCGAAGTTTCCGCGGCGGCAATCATGCGGATGAAAAGAGCGCCGAAAATTTTTTCGTGCGGCCGCAAACTGTCCGCGAATGTTTTTCCTTTGGTGATGGAATCCAGAATGTCGTCAAGAATAAGTTTAAACGTTTCATTGGCGGTTTGGTTTCGCGCCGCTTCAATGCTTTTGGTCATGGCAAGCCCCGCGCCGATCATAACGGCAAGATTTCTCGCAAACATCATCCGTTCCACGATGCCGACGCGATTGAAAAAGGGAAGTTTGTTGAGCCACGCAAATGATTTTCCTTTTCCCTTTTCTCCGGGTACGGTCGTTTCCAACAACAAAAGCCCCCGTTCGCGCAAATGAAGCGCCAGCTCTGTTTCGTTTTCCGCCTCTTCTTCTCCTTTGGTTTCTTGCGCCGTTTTATCCACGGCGGTGTAGGAGTATAACATAAATTTAAAAATCAAATGTCAAAAATTAAAATAAACGATAGAAAATTGTTCTTTGAAAAATTTTCTATCTTAATTTTTGCATTTTGACTTTTGCATTTTGCATTTTTACTATTCGCTCGTTACCCGCAATATTTCTTCAATGGAGGTGATGCCCTGCGCGGCTTTAAGAAATCCGTCTTCAAGCATAGTGATCATGCCCTCTTTTCTGGCTTGATTTTGGATGTCGTCCGAAGTCGCGTTTTTTACTATGAGTTCCTTGATGGCGGGCGATACTTCCAAAACCTCATGAATGCCGCTTCGCCCTTTGTAGCCGTCCGGGCACGACTCCGATTGCGCCGGTTCGGCAAAAGAAATTTCTTGCAGTGCCGTTCCCGTTTTTATTATCTTTTCTTCAGAGAGGATTTTCAGAAGCCGTTCAGGATCGATATTTTTTTTACCGTTTCAATTTCAAAATCTTTCAGCGTCCGGCTTATTTTTTCTTTGCACAGGGTGCGCACCAGCCGCTGCGCTATAACCGCATTGAGCGTTGAGGCAATGAGGAACGGTTCTACATTCATGTCGAGTAATCGCGGGATTGCGCCGCCGGCCGAGTTGGTGTGGAGCGTTGAAAGAACAAGATGCCCGGTGAGCGCCGCGTTAATGGCGAGATTCGCGGTTTCATTGTCTCGGATTTCTCCGACCATGATGATGTCAGGGTCCTGGCGCAGGAGCGAGCGCAAGCCGTTGGCGAATGATAGGCCGATTTCCGGACGAACTTGGGTTTGATTGATGCGCGGCATGCGGTATTCAATGGGGTCTTCAACCGTTGAAATGTTGACGCCGGGTTTGTTCAGCATGTCAAGGAGCGTGTAGAGCGTGGTTGTTTTTCCCGATCCGGTCGGGCCGGTGGCAAGAATAATGCCGGTTGTTTTTCTGATGTTCCGGTGCAGTTTTTCAACGCCTTGCGCATTAAATCCGAGTGTCTCCAGGGTGTACCCTTTGGACGATTCGGGAAGCAGGCGCATGACTATTTTTTCTCCGTCAAAGACCGGCAGGATGGAAACGCGAAAGGAAATTTTATATTCCGGCGTTTCCACTTTGAATCTGCCGTCTTGCGGCAGGCGATGTTCGTCAAGTTTCAGATTTGCCATAACCTTGATGCGCGCGACAACTCCCGCGGCGATTTGTTTGGGAAGCACCATGGTGTTGCGGAGGATTCCGTCAATGCGGTAACGCACGTTGATTTCTTTTTCCGCAGGTTCAACGTGGATGTCCGATGCGTTTTGCAAAATGGCGTGCCGGAGAAGCGTATCTACGATTTTGATGACCGGAAGGTCTTCAGCCATTTTTTTTAAATCCTCAGGCGCTTCTTCGTTCGCGGTATCGCTTATGATGCTCATTGCGTCCGATTCCTTTTTGATGATTTCTCCGAATTCCGTTTCCAAACTTTTTTGGTATTGGCTAAGGGCGTTTGCAATGCCTTTGGTCGTGGCGAGCCGCGGCAGAATTTTAAGTCCGGTTTTCTTTTTGACGAATTCAAGGATTCTGATGTCGTCCGGGTTGACGATCGCAACTTCCAATTCTTTGCCGTTGGTTTTATACGAGATGATGTTGTTTTTTTTGGCGATTGGTTCCGGAATAATATTAAGCACTGCCGGATTGATGGTTTCGCGTTCCAAATTAACAAAAGGAAGCCCGACGATGTAGGCTTCAAGTTTTCGCAGTTCCTCTTCCGGAATAAGCTGTTTGGCAAGCAGAATGTCGGCAAGGGACTGTTTTGTTTTTTTTGCTTCCGTTTCGGCTGTGGCCAAATCGGATTCGCTGATCAGCTTTTTGTCCAGGAGAAACGCTTTTAATTGAGAATCAAAAATGGGCACAATATAAATTCAAAATGCAAAAGTCAAAATTCAAAATTGAGGATGGAAAATTTTTCCGAAAGAAAAATTTTCTTTCGTTCATTTTGATTTTTGAGATTTGAAATTTTAATTTTGTTTTATCCGATGATATTTTTTATTTTGTCAATCACTTCATCAAGCCGATAGTTTGTTTTAATGAGATAGGTGGTTGCGCCGAGTTCAATGGCGCGCTCAATTTCGTTGATGCTTTCAAGGTTGCTTAAAATAATGACCGGAATCCGTTTGGTGCTTTCTTCTTTTTTAATTTCTTCAAGCACTTGGAATCCGTCTTTTTTGGGCAGAATAAGGTCAAGCAATATCAAATCGGGGAGATGTTGTTTGGCGAGCGTTACTGCGGCTTCGCCGTCAAAAGCCGAGACGACTTCAAAACCGATGTTTTCCAGAACGCTTCCGAGCGTTTTTTGCAAATCAGGTTCGTCTTCAACGAACAATATTTTTTTTGACATAATTTTTGATGGCGCCAAGGGCGCAAACGCAACAAAGGCATCAAGGGCAGAAATTGCGGTGCGCATAAAACCTTTGTGTCTTTGACGGCTTTTGTTTCCTTTGTCGTCTTTATGTTATCGGTAGGGTAAACCAAAAGGTTGAGCCCTCGTTTTCTTTGGAAGTAAATTGCATGTCTCCTCCGGATTCTTTGACGAGCGCGCGCGCAATGTAGAGTCCGAGGCCCGAACCCGATGTCTGATAGCGCGACGCGTTGTCGGAGCGGAAGAATTTTTGGAAAATGAATTTTTGGTCTTTTTCCGGTATGCCCACGCCTTCGTCTTTGATTTCCCAGCGAAGATGGCGGTTAAATCCTCTGGTGATGGCGATGAATATGTTTCCGCCCTTTCGGGAATACCGTAACGCGTTGTCAATGAGATTTTCAATGACCATTTTTAGCCGTTCTTGGTCGGCAAAAATTTTTGGCAGTCCTTCGGGTTTTGCGTACACAATGGTGATGCCGGCGGATTTGGCGTAGTCGGTGAAATGTTTGACGCTTTCTTCGGTGACGGCTTCTAACGATATCATGCTTTTGTTTAAGACAAAGCGGTCGGCTTCAATTTTATTCGTTTCAAGCAATATGTTCACGGTACGAATCATCCGTTCGGTGTTTTCTTGGAGGATTTTAAGGTAATTGTTGTCCTGCGCGATGGATTGGTTTTTAATGATGTCGCCAAGAAGAAGATCCACGGTCCACTTAAAGATTGAAAGCGGCGAACGGAGCTGGTGCGATACGATGCTGATAAATTCGCTTTTCATTTTATTGAGTTCCGCGATTTTATTGAAGCCGGAAATGATAAAATAGCCGATGATGAGAATGAACGCGGACACTAACGCCACGATAACCGCCGCAATCTCCGGTTCGTCCACGTAACGCGACGCCAAAAGATAACTGCCCACCATGGCGATGATATTCACTAAGCCCATGACCAGAAACAAAAACGGCGGACATTGCCACAAGGAAAGCCCGTTTCGTTTGCATTCGTGAATAATTTTAAATCGGTTTTCTATCATACTATAATAGTATAGCATAAAACATTGCGTGAAGCGAAATTCCGCACTGATTGCCTGTTTTGGAAAAATCTGCTACGAATCCATTAGCTTGCTTTAACAATTCATAGGGAGAAACGATGACGCAATTTCCCGGTCCGGCTGCGCGAAACTTGCTTTATAAAAGCAAACGGTATTACGCGCGAAATACCCAAAAATCCCGTATTTGCGGGGCAAAACGGGAAGGCCCGTTTGTAATAGATAAAGACGGGTTCAGATTTCTTGATTTGCATTGCGGCGCCGGCGTGAATAGTTTTGGAGAATTTCCCGAATTTCTGAAAGATGTTGTGAGAAAATGGATGGATTCAAAAATCGGATTTTGGGAGTTCCATTACGGTCCGAATGAATCCGCGGTGTTGCTGGCGGAGCGCCTGCGCGAATCGTCTCCGGTTTCCAAGCCGAGCGTTGCGTTTTTTTCAAATTCCGGAGCAGAAGCGAATGTTGCCGCGCTGAAAGCGTTTCGCGCGCATCATCGGTCGCGTGGCGAGCATAGAAAAACAGTTGGCTTGGTCGCGGAAAACGCGTTTCACGGGCGACTGCTTGAATTGCTCGCATTGACCTCTTCTAAGCCCGAGGTTCAGCGCAATCCGTTCTGGACCGAAGAAGACAAAAAAAACGTTTTGCAATTCCCGTTTCCGAAAAAAGGAGCGACTGACAAGCGGTGGTATGCGGAGATTGACCGATTGTTGTCGCTGCACGCCGCGCATTTAAGTTTTGTGATTCTTGAAGTGCCGTGTCAGGGCGAAGGCGGCGTGATTGAGATTGACGAGGACGCGCTCGCGTATCTGTACACGCAGATAAAAATGCGCAATATCTTTTTTTGGGTTGACGCAATTCAGTGCGGTATGGGGCGGACCGGCACGCTCTTCGGGTGCGACCGCTACGAATGGCTCAAGCCCGACGTGTTGACGCTCGGTAAAGCATTGGGCGGCACTTTTGCGTTCGGCGTCACGATTATGCGCAGAGAATTAAGTTATCTGAAGCACGGAATGCATTCGAACACCTTCGGCGGGCATCCGCTGACCTGTCCTGCGGCGCTTGTAATGTTGGATGAGACGCAGAAACTGATTGATAACGGGCACATCAAACGGATTGAGGAATTTCTTTCGCACCGCATGTCGTATTTGGCGGAAAAATATCCTCGTTATCTTCAAGAGGCGCGGGGTCTTGGCGCAATGTGGGCTTTGGAATTTCAAAGTGTGGCTATGCAGAAAAAAATTATTAAGTTGGGTGAGGAGGCGTGCATGCGCCACGAGTTCGGTTTGAGTTTGCTCGGTTGCGGCAGAAAAGCAATCCGGTTTATGCCGCCGTTGAACATCCCGATTGATATTTTGCAGAAAGGGTTGGACATTTTTGAAAAAGTTATGGTTGACGCAAGCAAATAATCAAAAAATCCTTGGAAAGTTATTCCAAGGATATTTTTTTATGCGAATTTGTTTAAAAGTTTTTTTGCTTCTTCTCGGTTTCGCCTTTTGAACAGAAGCGGCTCGGTGATGCCGAGATACTGATGAAATGATTCGCGCTCCGCATGATAATACACGCCGGTCAAAATTATGTTTTCTTTCTTCTCTTTTATTTCAACGCGCGCGAGACGCGACGCGGCATTTTGGTCGGCAGGGTTATGCGGCCCGAGCGCATCAATCGGCACCACATGTTCTCGCAGATATTCGGGCGTTATTTCTTTGTTGTACGTGGGACATTCGGTTTCGTCAATGACGATACTCGGGCCCGGATGCACGATTGCCTGTTTCAGAATTTCAACTGCCTGTTTTTTGGTGTCAAAATCGTCTTTGGTTTTTCCGCATACGGCAATTCGGGCGACAAAGGTCCAGCCGTTCGCAATCGCGATATCAATAAAATTTTGCTGATGCCGAGGAGAGCCGTATGGCGTTCCTTTTGTCGCTGTGCCGCGCACGGATCCGGGAGCGGTTTGTCCCTTGGTAAGTCCGTACACGCGGTTATTGGCGATTAAATAGGTAATGTTGATTGTCCATGCAGGAAAATTTGCAATATGTCCCGCGCCGATGGCAAATCCGTCGCCATCGCCGCCAACTCCGAAGATCATGAGGTCTGGCCGCATGGCGCCAAGCCCCGCGGCAAAAGGCAAAAGTCGTCCGTGGGGCATTTTTACCGCATACGTGTTGACATATTGCGGAAATTGTCCCATACAACCGATGCCGCCGTCCGTTACTATGGTATGCGGAGCAACGCCGAGAAATGTTTTTTGGCAGTAACCGTCCGGCAAGAGAAGAGGTTTTGCGAAGCGATATGCCTCCCATGATGATTTACCGAAAAGTTCTTGATTGGTGAGGTCGCGAAGCGCTTCCGTGTATGCCGAGAGTGCCCCAAAATCTCCGCATCCCGGGCACCACTGGGGGTTCGCCGCTCCTTCTTTGTATGTGGGCAACGAAATTGAGGCAGGAGTCGTTTGTTTAGTGGACATGGCGCACCACCTCCTTTACTCGTTGCACAACGGCGCGCGGTTCAATGGGCGCTCCATCGTATCGGTTGA
>JAGXAD010000132.1 GCA_018971745.1 Patescibacteria group bacterium | reverse complement strand
TCGGAAAAAAACAGAGCCTCCTGTTAGCTCGCCGATTCCTCAAGTGGAGATTCAAAATAATCCCTTAAAAGACAAGGTCCCTGACCCAAACCCGATTATAAAAACCAATCCGTTTAAATATCAAAACCCTCTTCGATGAACAAAAAACTCACTTCGTTTTTAATATTGTTTGCGGGTTTTGCGGCGGCCATGGCCATTGTCCGCGTTCCGACATTTGCGGCAAGCAAACCTTTTATCGCTCTTGAACGGGATCCTTCGTCGGGTTTGTTCACGCTTACGGTAAGCGACCCGAACGGCATTAAAGAATTCAGTTTGCTCCCGAAGGATAAATCTCCTTACGGCGGAGCGCTTGGAAATTGCGCCACTGTTTTTAAATCGGATAATGTCGGATATTTCAGTCCGGATCAATTTACTCCGAAGATGGACGCAACGATTCTTGATTGCCAGGGAAACACGGTATCTATAGAACTTCCGCCCCTGAAAGACGGCGCCACTCGCGGAAGCGCCGTCAGCGCCCCGCAAACGCAAACCGTTCAGGCACCTGGTGAAGCAGAAAACGAATCTTTAAAAATAAAACCGAAATCAACCGTTCTCGCCGAGATACAATTTCCGGTCAAAGAACTTGGCAATTGCCAAAGCGAGGTTGAATGCACTTCTTATTGTGACGACGCGGATCACGCTACTGCGTGCCTTGATTTCGCCCAGAAAAATAATCTTCTTACGCCGGACGAAATCCGGCAAAAAGAAAAATTAGCAAGCATCGGAACCGGCCCCGGCGGATGCAAATCGCAGGCATCATGCGAAACTTATTGCAATGACGTCGGTCACATTGACGAATGCGTCGCGTTCGGCGAAGCCCACGGTCTGCTTGCAGGCAAAGACCTTGAAGATGCCAAGAAAGTTCAATCTGCGATTGCTCGAGGAAAAAAACTTCCGGGCGGGTGCACCGGCAAAAAATCCTGCGAATCCTATTGCAATGATGCCGATCATACCGACGAATGTCTGGCATTCGCGGAAGATACCGGTTTTTTAAGCCAGCAGGAAATCCAGCAATATAAAACTTTTTCTGATTTCAGAAAAAAGGGAGAAACTCCGGGAGGCTGCACTACCAAAGCGTCATGCGAAGCTTACTGCGAAAATCCGGACAACATGGAGGAATGTTTGTCGTTTGGAGAAAAAACAGGTTTTGTTTCAAACGAAGACGCGGCTATGGCGCGAAAAGTCCTTCCGTTAATCAAAGAAGGCAAGACGCCCGGCAAGTGCAAAACCAAAGACCAATGCGAAGCATACTGCGCTTCTGAAGACCACGCGGACGAATGCATTAATTTTGGTTTGCAGGCCGGAATGATTTCCCAAAAAGACGCGGAAATAATAAAAAAAACCGGAGGCAAGGGACCGGGCGAGTGCCGCGGCAAAGACGAGTGCCGAACGTATTGCAATCAAAATCAACAAGAATGCATAAATTGGGCAAAAGCAAACGGATTAGAAGGACAATTTTCTGGGCCTGGCGGCGCGGGCGGAGTCAGTTTTAGCGGTCCGGGCGGGTGCAAGACGCCGGAAGAATGCGCGGCGTATTGTAAAGACCATCCGCAAGAGTGTCAACGGTTTGCTCCGCCAGAAAGCGGAACGGAAGGAAGATTTTTTATGCCCACTCCGGAAAATGGAGGAACTGACGCTTCCATACGAGTCGGAAATTGCAAAAATTTGCAAGCATGCAAAGCGTATTGTGATTCTCATCAAGAAGAATGTCAGAGATTAGGAGTTCCAGACCCGGCTCCATGCGTTTCCGGAATACCGGAATACGCAAAATTAGAACAATGCCAATCGTATTGTAGCCAGCATCAAGAAGCGTGTGATCTTTCACGATATAATTATGATGTTACAAAAAATAGCCCGCATAGAACGCCTGGCACTCCGGCTGCAGGATACGGAGAAGGTTTTGGCAGACCGGGTAACTGTAAGAGTCAAGAAGAATGTATTGCATATTGCAAAACTAATCAGGCGGATCAGTTATGCAAGTTATTGATGCGAGATTTTGGCGGCGGAGCGGTTTTTCAAGAAGGGTCGGGCAACAACAACGCCGGCTTTAGCGGTCCGGGCGGGTGCAAAACGCCGGAAGAATGCGCGGCGTATTGCAAAGACCATCCGCAAGAATGCCAAAATTTCGGTTCGGGAGGCGGCGGATCATCAGTTCAGTCGTCATCGTCAATTACCGTTCCTTCGCAGAATCAGCCCGAGAATTCTCAGCAAATTCCTCAACAGGTTTTGCCGCAAAACTTTCCTCAGATTCCTCCGGCAAACAATCAAATCCCTCAAGACTATTGTTCTCCGTT
>JAGXAD010000131.1 GCA_018971745.1 Patescibacteria group bacterium | reverse complement strand
TTAGCGGAAATAATCCGGCTCCTATTACCAGACAGAAATGTGTTTATGTACCGCCTGTTCCGCAATCGGTTTCTCAACCATCACAACCGCAACAATCTTTTGTTCCGCCTGCCGCATCTCCTGTTTATCAGCTGCCCCAACTACAATTGCATTCTCCTGATGTTTTTTCTGCGCAAAGCACTTCGTCAACCATCACATCGCCAGCGCCGCAATCTTCCCCGTCAATTCAGGAGCTTTTTGATCAAATTAAGGCCCTACAAAAACAGGTATCCCAATTGCAATCTTCGCAACCCGGTAAATCATCCTCCGTGTCCGGAAACGCACCGAGTGACACCAGCGGCATCGTCAATGCCTGCGTTGTGATTACGAATAATTTAACATATCGCTCACGGGATGGTTTTACGAATGGCGACGTATCCGCATTGCAGGATTTCTTGCAAATAAAAGGATACCTCACCACAGAACCATCGGGATTCTTCGGGCTCTTGACCTTGCAGGCAGTCAAGAATTTTCAAATCGACAATAACATTAATCCAACCGGATTTGTCGGTTATGTCACAAGAGGAAAAATTCAGCAATTAACCTGTAAATAGGCATAAGAAGAACATTGTCCAGAACGGCGGCACCTGTGTTGGTTGCCGCCGTTTTTGTTTGTGCGGTATGGTACATTGAACCCGCTTTCAAATCTTAAAGAAATATGCTATTTTAATGGATAATTGAACGATTGATGAGATAAGACTATGTTTGAACAATCATTCAAAAATATAGACGATATTTTGCACCGGGACGCAGGAAGCGCCACCGAGCTTGATTATATTGAACAAACCTCATGGATTCTTTTTCTGAAATACCTTGATGATTTGGAGCAAACCAAAAAGACCGAAGCGGCGCTTGCCGGCAAAAAGCATGAGTTTATTATTGCTCCGCAGTATCGCTGGGAAACATGGGCGGAGCCAAAAACGGCTGACGGCAGGCCGGATCATCATAAAGCCCTCACCGGGGACGACCTGAGCGATTTTGTGAACAATAAACTTTTCCCATATCTGAAAAAATTCAAGGCGGAAGCGGACAGACCGGACACTATTGAATACAAAATCGGGGAGATTTTCAGCGAATTAAAAAACAAAATTCAAAGCGGATACCGGCTGCGTGAGATTTTGGACATTGTTGACGGCATGCGTTTCCGGACGGATCGTGAAAAGCACGAGCTTTCGCATTTGTACGAAGAGAAAATCAAAAAGATGGGCAATGCCGGGCGTAATGGCGGGGAGTATTATACGCCCCGGCCCCTTATTAAAACCATTGTCAAAATCGTTGCCCCCAAAGTCGGAGATAAAATCTATGACGGCGCTTGCGGATCAGCGGGCTTTCTGGTTGAGGCGTTTGACTATCTGAAAAAGAGCAAAGACCTTTCCACCGCCGAATCCGTAAAACTGCAAAAAGAAACTTTTTACGGCAAAGAAATAAAATCACTCGCCTATATCATCGGGGTAATGAATATGATTCTGCACGGTATTGAGGCGCCCAGTATTTTACATACCGATACGCTTGCCGAAAACATTAACGATATTCAGGAAAAAAATCGCTACGGCATAATTTTAGCAAATCCTCCTTTCGGCGCAGGCATCGGCCGTGAAATCCAGCAAAACTTTCCAATCAAAACCGGTGAAACCGCTTATTTGTTTTTACAACACTTCATTAAAATTCTGAAAGCCGGAGGCAAGGCAGGCATTGTCATTAAAAATACTTTTCTTTCCAATGCCGACAATGCATCCGTTTCGCTTCGCAAGCTTCTTTTGGAAAGCTGTAATTTATATACCATTTTGGATCTTCCGGGCGGCGCATTTCAAGGCGCAGGCGTTAAAACAATCGTTCTCTTTTTTGAAAAAGGCATCCCAACGAAAAAGATCTGGTATTATCAGTTGAATTTGAAAAGGAATTTGGGCAAGACCGAGCCCTTGAATGAAAAGGATTTAGCGGAGTTTGTTGAGTTACAAAAAACCAAAGCGAATTCAAAAAATTCATGGTCAGTGAATATTTCGGACATTGATCAAAAAATTTTTGATTTGTCGGTTAAGAATCCGAATGGCGGCGGAGAAACGTCACTGCGTGATCCGAAAGAAATTTTGGATGAGATGAAGAAACTGGATGGGAAGAGCGAGTACATTCTTTCAGGAATAAAAAATATGCTGTAAAAATTTATGAACAAATCTTTCAGTGAAAAAGAAATAAAACATGTTTTCATAGATTCAAATATATTTTTGGATTTTTATAGACTAGGAAAGGAAGATTTAGAAAAACTGAATCAGCTTATTGATCTCATAAAGAATGGGGA
>JAGXAD010000130.1 GCA_018971745.1 Patescibacteria group bacterium | reverse complement strand
AAAACCGGATCAATAATCCGCGGCGATATGGCAATATGGTTGTTAAGCAATGTAATCGGTTTTTCTTTGGTGCTTGGCGGTTTTGCTGGGCCCGCGTTTGCCGCATTTTACAATTTTGCCACTGATTTTTTGCCGCTTCTGAATTCTGCCCGCCTGTTTCGAAATAAACACTTTTTATAATTGCCTTGCTTGTTGCTCCGAATCAGATTTTTTACTACAATTAAAAAGGTTATTTATTCGTTTTTAATCAATTTGTTTATGGGTATGAATAATCAAAAACTTATTGAGTGGGTTTTGCGCGTTGCAGTTGCCGGCGAATTTATCGGGCATGGATTACTCGCCATCGGCGGAAAAAAGGATTGGGTTGGCTGGGTCAGCCAAATGACATATGTCAACAATTCGGTTGCCATTTCGCTTTTGTGGTGGATTGGCGCTTTTGATTTGGTTGTGGCGTTGATCGTATTGGTTAAACCAATTCGTCTCGCGTTGCTTTGGGCCGCGTTTTGGGGATTTTGGACGGCGCTTGTCCGTCCCATTGTCGGCGTGGGCTGGCTTGATTTTGTGGAACGGTCCACAAATTTTGGAGCTCCGCTTGCCTTGCTTTTGCTTCGCAACTGGCCGCAAACATTTTGGGAGTGGTTTCAATAACGGTTTTGAATATGTATGAACGGGAATGAACAAAAATTTAATAAAGCTGACCGGTATGAATTGAGGCGGGAGGAAAAAGAATTGCGGGAAAAAGAAAAAAAACAAAAACGGTTTTTGAAACGGTTTTTAGTGTGGGCAGTTGTTTTTGCCGGCATTGGCGGTTCAATTTGGGGCATGGCGCACCTTGCGAAAAATTCGTCGTTTAACGGGGCATCGCTTATTGACGCAATAACGCCCGTTGATTGGATTCGCGGAGCGCATGACGGAAAAGTCGTGCTTGTTGAATACAGCGATTTTCAGTGTCCGGCATGCGGCAGGTACGAGCCGCTGTTGCGGCAGCTTGCACATGAATTTGGCAATAAGTTGGAATTCGTGTATCGTTATTTTCCTTTGCGTCAAATTCACATTAACGCCGAATTGTCAGCGGTTGCTGCCGAAGCCGCAGGCAAACAAGGGAAATTTTGGGAGATGCACGACGCAATATTTGACCGTCAAGACGATTGGGCCGAGTCGCCCGGCGCGCGCGCTATGTTTATCGGCTACGCCGAGGATTTAAAACTTAATGTTGAAAAATTCAAAGCCGATTTGGATTCCCGTGAAATTGCCGACAGGATTGAAAAAGATTTTCAAGGAGGGGAGCGCGCCGGAGTTGATTCCACGCCGACGTTTTTTTTGAACGGGCAAAAAATACCTAACCCGCGAACTTATGCGGAATTTCAAACTCTCATCAATCAAACCGTCGCCAACAATCCCTAATTGGCTCGTGGTTTTGTTTCTCGTTTTGAGCGGCGCCGGATTTCTTGACGCGTCGTATTTGACAACGAAACATTATTTGGGCACGCCGATTAATTGTTCTTTATTAAACGGTTGCGATGCCGTAACCACGAGCGCGTATTCAATGGTTTCGGGTTTGCCGGTTGCGCTCTTGGGAGCTTTTTATTATTTTACGATATTTATTTTCGTGATGCTGTACGTTGATACCGGGGCCGTAAATTTATTTTTTGTCGCAGTGCTTATAACTCCGCTTGGTTTTCTTGCGTCGCTTTGGTTTATGTATGTGCAAATTTTTGTCATTCACGCCCTTTGCCTGTATTGTTTGCTTTCCGCGCTCATTTCAACTTTACTCTTTGGTTTCGGCATTTTTGTGCTAACATTAAAAGGCCGGCTTCATATTACTTCTTAATTTATGCGCACCATTATGTTTGATTTACGCAACAAAGTCGCTTTGGTTACGGGCGCGCGCCGCGGCATGGGGAAAACGCACGCGTTGGCGCTTGCGCGTCAAGGCGCTAAAGTTATTGTTACCGACATTAACCTTCCGGAATGTCAGTCGGTTGTTGATGAAATAACGACACAAGGAGGGGAGGCAATTTGTTTTTCAATGGATGTTTCAAAAAAATCGGACATTGACCGCGCGTTTGACGAAGCGGTTAACCGCTACGGCCGTCTGGATATTCTGGTAAATAACGCCGGCATTTATTCTCCAAAACCGGCGCTTGAAGTGAGCGAGGAAGAATGGGACCGTATGTTAAATATTAATTTGCGGGGAGAATTTTTTTGCGCTCAGCGCGCGGCTCGCGAAATGGCAAAACATGCGTGGGGCAGAATCGTTAATATTGCGTCAGTCGCCTCAGGCCAGGTCGGCATTGGCATTGCCGGAGGCGTACACTACGTCGCGTCCAAAGGGGGC
>JAGXAD010000129.1 GCA_018971745.1 Patescibacteria group bacterium | reverse complement strand
ACGCGATTCATATTATAAACGGCATGTTGATTTTTCTCATCTTGGACGCCTTTCTTAAAAAACGCGGCGTTGCGTTGATTGCGGTGTTTCTATTTTTGGTGCATCCTCTTCAGGTTGAGGCGGTAACCTATATCTCGGGACGCGGATTTCCTATGGCCGTGATGTTCATGCTCCTGTCGCTTATTTTTTTCTTGATAGGGGAGAGGCAATGGCCCGGAAAAGAACAAATATCGTTTCCCCGTATTTATTCGGCGCTGTCGTATTTTTGCGCCGTTGCGGCCATATTAAGCATGGAAAACGGTTTTTTGTTTCCGCTGTATCTTGTTTTGTTTCTTATGACATTTGTTTATCGCGATGGTTTTGCTCGCGATTTCAAGCGTTCAATCGCAAAAGTTCTGCCCTACGGAATTATTTCTTTGTTGTATTTGTTGACAAGGATGTTTGTATTGCGCATTGAAACCGTAAGCCCGTTTTTTGGCGCGCCGTCCGGAACTTTGGCTACACATTTTGCCGGCCGGCTGTATACTTTTCTTGCTTTGATTCCATTTTATCTGCAAATAATTCTGGCGCCTCTGCAACTTCGCGTCGGCTGGGCAATACGGCCGGCAACATCCTTTTTTGATTTGAGAACTTTTGCCGGCGCGATCATCCTTATGGTAATCCTTGCCGTGATTATTTTGGATTTCAAAAGAACGCGGCTTTGGTTTTTTTGTTGGGGAATATTTTTTGGCAGTCTTTTATTGACTTCATTCGGGGTGAGTCCGTTGAGCGATTTATTTTATGAGCACTGGCTATATTTTTCGCTCTTCGGCATTGTTACGCTTGGCGCATGGTACGGCGAATATGGGTATCGGTTTCTTGCGCAGAGCGGAGGAAGATTTTGGTCTGTTGCGCTCGCAGGATTATTTTTTATTTGGGTTGTTTTTTTGGCGGTTCAAACCATAAAAATGAATTTGTTGTGGGGGGATCCGAAAACGGTGTACCAGAATATCATTCAATACGAACCAACTAACGGCCTTGCGCTGAATAATTTGGGGACCCGATATTTTACCGAGGGGCGGAAAGAAGAAGCGTTGGCGATATTTGCAACCGCAGTGAATGCCGGAGTGCGCGAACCTTTGCCGTATTATAATCTGGGAAATTATTTTTGGGAAAAAAAAGATTATGACAACGCAATTATGCTGTACCAGCGCGCCATTGAGTTGGATAAAAATTTTTATCTCCCCTACAACAGTCTTCTGGGTATTTATCTTGCGAAGGGCGCCACCACAACCGCGCTGTATTATTTGTCGCAACTGAACCGATTTGAAATCTATGACCCATTCCAAAATTATCATATCGGTGGAGCGGCCCTCAAACTGGGCCAGATGGAAATTGCAAAGAAAGCTTTTCAACGGGTCGTGCGTTACGCGGACGACAACGAATTGGATGACAGCAAAAAAGTTAAACAATCCGCGATTCACCTTTTGCAAAAATACTTTTTAAATTAAGGAAACGGCGCCTTACGGATTTTAGCACTAAAATACTGCATGTAACATGCAGTATTTTAGTATGTTTATAACTTGTGCATAGACACTGGACAAGACAAAGTAAAAATTTTATAAAACATCAGTTTTATTGTGTTATTAAAAATATTAACAAGTGGAACAAAATTTTGACATAATGTATCGCTGTGGAATATAATGATATTATAGTGGAGTGAAGTGGATAACTCTGTGGATAAACTAAGCTAACTGTGGATAACATTTATGTTGATTGGTGAATACAACCATACGGTTGACCCAAAAAAACGGCTTGCAATTCCGGCGCGGCTTAGAAAAGAAATAGGGGACCGCGCAGTGCTAACGCGAGGATTTGATGCTTGCCTTTTTTTGTATCCTTTGACGGAATGGCAAAAGCTTGCCGAAAAATTATTGCAGCTTCCGGTTGGGCAAGCGTCAAACAGAAGTTTGCAGCGATCCATGCTTGGCGGCGCAATTGAAGTTGAGGTGGATGCGTTGGGCAGAATACTCATTCCGGATTATTTAAAAAATTACGCGGGGTTAAAACAGCGGGCAGTTATTGCGGGATTATACAATCATCTTGAAATTTGGGACGCGGATTATTGGGAAACGTACAAATCCGCGGCCGAGAAAAACGCAGACATGATTGCCGAAAAATTGGGAGAACTCGGAATGTTTTAATTAAATGCAAAAGTCAAATGCACCAGCCGGTTTTATTGAAAGAAGTCATAAAATATCTTAACCCGAAACCCGGAGAACATTTTATTGACGGAACTATTAATGGAGGAGGACATGCGTTTGCGCTTTTGGAAAAAACCGCTCCTTTAGGAAAATTGCTCGGAAT
>JAGXAD010000128.1 GCA_018971745.1 Patescibacteria group bacterium | reverse complement strand
GGAGGCGGAGGCGGCGGTGGAGGAGGCGATGGCGGGGGTGGAGGCGGCGGAGGAGGTGGAGGAACCAATCCGCTGGTTGACAACATTATCAATAATTCAAACATAGCAATCGCCTCTGACAGCACGGGCGATTGTTTGGATGTGTCCGGAAACAGAGTTGGACCGCAAACCACCATAAACCAGGCGGACCACAATCAGCCGCTTACGGTATGCTCGGCCGGCTGCACCGGCAAATCGGTGTGCGCGGCGTTGGATGCCGGTCCGAGATTAAATCAAAATATGCTTAATGCGACTGCGGCCGCAGCAAACGCAGGAAATTCATTTACCATTGTCAGTTTAACGACCGGGGACCACGCGAGCAACAGCCAGCACTATATGGGCAATGCCGAAGATTTAGCGCCAAAAGATCATTCATCCGCTTCGTTTGAAAAACTTCGCAAATTTTTTAGCGATAATCAGCAGTTGTATAATGTTGATAAGGTATTTTGTGAAAACAAGTCCGGGATAGCATCCTGCACCAGTTCCGGAATCACGCATGTGCACGTTCAGTTTAAGCGCTAGATTTTGCGGCTGTGGATGACTGTTTTTGCGCGGTTTGCTATAATTATCCTGCGTATGGTTTCCGTGTTTTTATCAAAACATACCGGCATTTTGAAAACCTTGCAAAAGGTAGCGCCTTTTGTTATAATTGGATTAGTGCAATTTCAGAGCGCATTGGCCGACGACAGCCAGATTACCAACCCAATTTCATCAAGCAATTTTCAGGAATTGGCAGGAGGCATTGCAAAACAACTTGCCGTAATTGCTCCTTCCATCGGCATTTTCTTTATTGTCCTCGGAGGATTGCAATATGTGCTTGCCGGAGACAGTGAAGAAAAAGTAAAGAAAGCGCATAAAACTCTGACCTGGGCATTGATTGGAACTGCGGTAGTTATCGGTGCCGAAATTCTGGTGTATGCGGTGAGGAATACCGCGAAACAATTATAAAGTTGACGGCGCATTTTTTAGAAACAAATTACCAACCAAACCCCGCACTGAAAAATGGCATGATGTCGTATGGCGTTAAGAATGACAAAGGCTATAAAAATGATTGCTGTTGATTAAGAAGGATAATTCTTTTTGAGACGGCGACATAAGCCATAATGCCATTTTCTAGTGACGGGGCAAAGGTCGAAATTGAAAACGCGACGAATAGAAAAATTAAAAATTATTTTACTAAATCTAAAAAAATAAAATGAATAAAAAAGTTTTAACGCATATTGTTATTTCCGCGGCGTTGGCGTTAACATTGCCGTTGATTACTTTGGCGGCGGGCGATCTTAACGCTACGATTACTAATTTTATCGGTTATGCCAAAGCAATTATTAATTTTCTGTTGGTAATTGCAACGCTTGTGTTTATTTGGGGTATTGTAAAATACATTACCGCAGGCGGCGATGCTGCGAAAATTACTGAAGCGCGGTCGTACATTATCTGGGGGCTTATTGGTCTTGCGGTGATGGCGAGTGTGTGGGCACTGACATATTATATAATTGATATTTCTTTGGTCGGTAATAACAACACTATTCCAGTAAACATATATAAATAATCGTTACTATCAGCTAATTTGAAAAAGTGTTTCAAAATGTTTTGTTGTCCAAAGAAGGTTTGGGCAGTTGGACATATTGGTACATATAGGCAATGAATAAAAAATTAATTAATGTTTTATTGGTTTCCCAGCTTGCGTTTCCGTTGTTGGCGCTTGCGGATTTGAACGACACGATAAACAATTTTACCGGATACGCAAAATCAGCAATTAATTTTCTTTTGGTGCTCGCAACGCTTGTGTTTTTGTGGGGCATTCTGAAATACATTACCGCAGGCGGCGATTCCGCAAAAATCGCTGAAGCTCGAAGCTATATCATTTGGGGCATTATCGGTTTGGCGGTGATGGGAAGCGTCTGGGCCGTGGTGAATTATTTTAAGGAAGCGCTTGGCGTGAACGGAGGCAATAACACGATACCGACATACTAATAAAAAAATGAAATATCCCGCGTCATCGCGGGATATTTGTCATAAAGGCAATGATAAAGTCTTTTCTTTTTAATTTAAAACGGAATGCAGAGCTAATGCTCATTCCCATATTATTTTTTTCCGTTCCCGCGGTTTTGCTTGCGGCAAATTTTGACACGCAGGGCGAAACCGTTCAATCCTTGTTTGAAAAAATTAAGACCTTGATTTTGAGCCCGATTATTAATTTTTTGTTTGTAGTTGCGACGGTTGTTTTTATGTGGGGCGTTATTCAGTATGTGATTGCCGCCGACAATTCGTCAAAGACCGAAGGGGCAAAAAAACAAATGCTTTGGGGCATTATCGGGCTTGCGGTTATGTCAAGCGCATGGAC
>JAGXAD010000005.1 GCA_018971745.1 Patescibacteria group bacterium | reverse complement strand
TATCTTGCATTTATTATCGCGACGTTTATGTGGGTGGATCGCGCTTCGCATTCGGCAAGCGACACGCTCATCGGGTTTGCGCCGTTTTTTATTTTTTCAACTTAAATTTCAGTTTTTATTTCCCGCGTAAAATCCGAAAAACACAAGTTTTTGCCGCACGCGCAGAAATTATAACGGCGTGCAATGAAAAATGATAATTTTTGAAACGCCGCAGGCGATTTTTTAATATGAAAACTCTGAAAAAAATTTTTTTGGTCGTTGTTTTTGCAGTTGCGGTTTTTGCGATAAATTTTTTGTTGGACGCGACCCTGTATAATCCGGCAATTGCCGTGCCTGCGTACGGGTTGCTGAAACAATATCACCTGATTTCGTGGTACGAGCGGACGGAATCATTGCTTCCGTTTAACGGCGGAGGCAAGGATTTGTATCCTGCCGTGTCGGCGTGGAAAATAAATCATAGTTTGTTTTTCGGCCCCCGCGCCGCAGTGCAAGGAGTAGTTGGCGCGGTGCAAAAAGCAAATGACGGCGATTGGCATGTTAACATAGCAGATAACGCTGGTTCGGCGCTGATTACCGAATTCGTGCCTGAATATCCCTTACCTATTCCGTCGCAGGGCGACCGGATTACGCTTTGGGGTATTGTCCGGTACGATTTGAATCATCGGTGGTGGGAGATTCATCCGGTATTCGGGTGGAAGAAAATTGAGTGAGCCGCGCCGGCGCCGGCACTCGATAGGCGATTGCGTCGCGGCGTGCTATACTTTGTATATGGATGCTCCGATTATTCCTCCGACATTAAAAGAGTTGAGGCGCATGCGCACCCGCGTGCGCAACATTAACATTGAATACCGCGAGCGCTTAAGCCGGATTGACCGGCTGGCATTGTGGGTAACCGAGCATGTCGGGTCGGTTGGTTTTTTTAGCATCGTGTTTTTGTGGACGGTCGTGTGGATTGCGTGGAACATTCTCGTACCCGCGGAATTAAAATTTGACCCGTTTCCGGCGTTTGTGATGTGGCTTTTTATTTCAAATATGATTCAGCTTATGCTGATGCCGCTCATTATGGTGGGGCAGAATTTGCAAGGTAGGCATTCCGAAGCGCGGGCAGAGGCGGATTTTGAAGTGAATACGAGAGCCGAGCGCGAAATTGAGGCAATTTTGATGCATCTGGAAAATCAAAACGAACTTATCTTAAAAATTTTGCGGCATTTGGAAAAATAAAAAAAAATGAAATACTAAAACCCCCGCTCCGACATCGGTCGGAGCGGGGGTTTGCTATTGACATTATTTTTTGGTGCGCTATGATGATTAAATTCCGACTAAATTAGTCGTTAATTGGTTTGACAGAAACAAAACATGAATCCCACACATAACATACGTCAATTTTGATTATGCATTGCGTTTATCTTCTTAAATCAATAAAGAATCATGATTTGTACATTGGTTGTACTTCCAATATAAAACAACGTCTCGCGATGCATAATCAAAATAAAGCGTATCATACAAAAAAATATGGGCCATGGAAGCTTATTTATTGCGAGTGTTTTATTTCAAAAAAAGATGCTTATCAAAGAGAAAAGTCATTGAAACTTCACGCTCAAGGGTTGCGGCGGCTGAAAGAACGCCTGCGCAACACTTTGATGGCGTAAGTTATGTGTGGGATGAAATTCAGCAGAAAAACCGATTACGGGATTATTTTAATGGAAGCGCTGCGCCCGAGTTTTGCAAGCGGTAAGTTTATTGCGCTTGCGGAAGTAGCGCGTCAAGAAGGTTTGCCCGTTTTGTTTGTCGCAAAACTTGCCGAGGCGCTTTGCAAAAAAGGATATTTGGAGGCAAAGCGGGGTTTGGGAGGCGGGTATCGCATGGTGCGCGACCCGAAAATAATTACATTGAAAGAATTGATTGATGCGTTTGAAGAGCCGCCGATGTTGCGATGCATGAAGTCGTCCGACCCGAAAAAACATTGTAGCCTTGCCGCGACCTGCCCCACCAGAAAAACATGGAATGGGATAGACGAAAAAGTTGACGCCCTGTTTCAAAATGTAACGCTTGCTTCATTGTAGTAATAAAAAAGCCGGCAGAAATTTCTACCAGCCGTTGAGTTTGAGCGCGATGCTCGCAAGAAATAAAAGAACGGCAAAGGTTGCGGCGTCGCGGTAGGGAATCCGTTTGAGCAAATTTGTAGTTTTGTAAAATAGATAGTTAAGGTAAGCCGCCGTTCCGAGAGCAAAAAACCCGAGTGCCGCGAGAATTGTTGAGACCATATTTTCCTTTCCGCGAATTTGTAATCAAAGAACTTTCGTTGCAAGTTTATCATTTGTAAAAATTATGTCAAGCAATCATCAGGAAATTTATTTGGATCACGCTGCAACAACCTATCTTGATCCCCGCGTAAAATCGGCGATGGATTTGTATTGGGAAGAGGAATTCGGTAATCCTTCCAGTTTGTACCGTACGGGCAGGCGCGCGAAAGACGCGCTTGACGGCGCGCGCGCATCCGTTGCGCGGATGTTAAACGCAAAGCCGGATGAAATAATTTTTACCGGCGGCGGCACCGAGGCGATTAATCTCGCGATTTTTGGCGGTGCGCATTTTTATTCCAACATTCTTAAGAATGTTGGAATGTCGCGAGGACATCTTATTACGTCAAAGATTGAACATCACGCGGTTCTCCGTTCGTGCGAAGCGCTTGAAAAAGAAGGGTTTGAAGTTACCTATCTTAATGTGGATGAAAACGGATTGGTGAATCCTGAAGATGTGAAGCGGGCTTTGCGGCCGGATACGATTTTGGTTTCCGTGATGTACGCAAATAACGAAATCGGCACGATTGAGCCGATTGAGGAAATCGCGCAGATTATTCGCGAATATCGGGAAGAAAAAAGAAAACTTGTTGCAGAAGGCGACAAGAACGTACATGAACGGTTGCCTTTATTTCATACGGACGCGTGCCAGGCCGCGGGCGCGCTTGACGTGAATGTTCAAAAACTCGGCGTTGATTTGCTTGCGTTCAACGGCTCAAAAATGTACGGACCCAAAGGGGTTGGGTGTTTATATGTTCGGCGCGGCGTGCAATTGAAGCCGCTGATTTACGGCGGCGGGCAGGAACGAGGTATGCGTTCCGGCACGGAAAATGTTCCGGGCATTATCGGGTTTGCAAAAGCGTTTGAAATTGCGCACGAGGAAAAAGAAAAAGAAAATAAGCGGCTCACGAAACTGCGCGATTATTTTATTTCCGAATTGCAGACAAGGATTCCAAAAGTCGTGTTGAACGGGCATCCCACGCGCCGCCTGCCGAATAATGTAAATGTTTCGGTTTTGGACATTGAAGGCGAGGCAGTGATTTTGCATCTTGATTCATACGGCATTGCAATTTCAACCGGCTCCGCGTGCACTTCCGAATCCCTTGATCCGTCGCATGTGATTTTGGCATTAGGCAGGCCGTATGAATACGCGCACTCGTCCCTTCGTTTTACCCTTGGCAGGCGAACTACAAAAGAGGATTTAGATTATGTGCTTGAAGTATTGCCGGAAATTGTTGAAAAGCTTCGCCGGATTTCTCCGGTGCGGATGGAAACGGGGCAAACAACAGTCAGCCATCCGGAAGCGTTTGCGGGACAGGGTTCCAAAGTAAAAGTCGGAGGGAAAACTTATAAATAGCTTCTTTGGCTTACAGCTTCATTAGAAAAATTCCTAAAAAGCTCATGAAGCTAACGAAGTTATTCGTTTATGGAAATCAAACCAAAAATAAATACGGACGCCGATGTCATTAATCAGTATACCGGCGAGAAGTGGTACTACTCCGATATTGTGAAAGACCATTTTTTCCATCCGCGCAATTTGCAGTTGGATGATTTGGTCCCGGAAAAATTTGACGCGTTCGGCATGGTGGGGAGCCCCGCATGCGGCGATATGATGTCAATGGGATTGCGGATTGACCCGCAAACGGAAACCATCAAAGAATTGCGCTGGAAAACATTCGGGTGCGGTAGTGCGATTGCGGCAACTTCAATGTTTAGCGTGATGGTAACGGAAAACGGAGGAATGAGAATTGACGATGCGTTGAAAATTCGCCCCCAGCACATTATGGAGCGGCTTGGAGGTCTTCCGAACCGGAAGATTCATTGCTCGGTTCTTGCGGATAAAGCGTTTCGCAAGGCCGTGAATGATTATTTTCGCAGGACAAATCAGCCAAGCCGTATTATAATAGAAGGGGCGCGCGTGATTGACCCGAAGTTGAACATTACGGATAAAGACATTGAAGAGGCGGTGCTGGAAGGAGCAATGGATTTGGAATCGGTGCAGAAAAAACTGAAAGTCGGCATTGGCTCGCCGGAGATTATCACCGAAGTTGAACAGTTGATTAGATTCTATAAAGAGAAATACTACGGGTAATAAAAACCCCCGAACCCGCATGGGCTTGGGGGTGTGCGCAAACTTTATTGTTTTCGGTCTTTTTTGTTTCCGGCCGTTGCGAAATATCCCATCGAGCAGATTGCCGTATAGAAAATAAACACAGCAATCCCAAGAATAATACCGTATGCGGGTCCTTCCAAAAATCCGCTTAGGGTTCCTATAAAAGCTCCAACAACTGCGCCATAGAGCACGATTTTTCTCATTTTCTCCGCCTCCTTTTTTGTCTTTGTTTGCGCATTTCTATATTATCATATTTTTGAATATGTGTCAAGAGCCAACATCCTCCTTTGCTGATGCTTCGGAGGACAAGGAAAATCAGCAGCCGAAGGGAAAAAAGCCATTGAAAATCGGCAAAATCATTGTTGACCGGAATCTTTGCATTGGCAATGGATCGTGTGTGGCTGTTGCCCCAGGCGTGTTTGAATTGGATTCGGAAAATAAAGCCGTCGTATATAATTCAAAAGGCGCGGATGACGAAACCATTTTGCTTGCCGCAAAATCCTGTCCCACGCAGGCGATTTTGATTTTTGACGAAGACGGCAACCAAATTTTTCCTTGATTCAAGGAAAAATTTGGTTGCCTTGCTTGTTGACAAGAAAAATGGCGGGTCATCTAAGCTTCTTGCAGAAATTTTTGTTTGTGATAATATAAGTGTTAGATGTTTTCCAATAACACAAATAATAGGGAGGAACCTTATTATGCCGAAGTTTTTGGCTTGGATAGTTGGTATGAGCGTTGTTTTCGCGACCGCGATGGTCTTTATTGTCGCTTCAACCTATGAAGTTAGCGATGCGCAAAACGGCGGAGTTTTAAAAGGAAGCGTCCGATACGTCGGGAACCCGCCCGAGCAAAAACAAGTAGATGTGACGAAAGACGCTGGAATCTGCGCGCAAGATTTAAAGTCGGAAGATTTGATTGTCGGTCCCGACCGGGGCATTGCCAATGTTGTAATTATGCTGACTTTTGAAAAGGGGAGAAATGAAAATTGGAAAAAGGTGCCGCCCGGTAAAATGGTTTTGAATCAAAAAGGATGCCGCTTCAACCCTCATGTTATGGTTGTTCCTGCGGGGGCCGATGTGGAGGTTCTGAATCCGGACGGGATATTGCATAATTTTCATTCGAAAAGCGTGAAGAATTTTCCGGTAAACATAGCAATGCCAAAATTTAAGAAAGTTATTACGGTGAGGTTTCCCAAACCGGAAATCGTTGAAGTGGTTTGCGATGCGCACAATTGGATGGCGGGCTGGCTTATTGTGAGCGAACATCCGTATGTTGCCATAACGGACGCTCACGGAAATTTTGAGATTAAAGCTAGTCCGGCCGGGACATACAAGGTAGAAATTTGGCACGAGAAATTAGGCAAAGAAGTAAAAACCGTCGGCGTGAAGGCGGGGCAAACCGTTGTTATGGATCTTGAGAGAAAATGAATATTCCTCGCTCGCCAAAATACGGGGTATGTAACCCTTTTGGACTCAACCGGATAAAATACAAAACAATACAAAACAAAGTTTTGTATTTTGCTCCTCGCTCGCCAAAATAATTAGGCGTTATTTGAGTCGATGAATAATGAAAGCCGAGCAAAAAATACTCGGCTTTATTTTTAGCAAGACATATGGTTCAAAAACAATTAAAAAAATTCGTTTGCGACGTGGAGGCGCTAAAAATTCCGGGCTCGTTCAAAGTATTTCCGGCAACGGGCGGAAAGGACGGCATTGTTATAAATGTCGCGGGGGAGTATCACGCGTATGTTAATTATTGTCCGCATAAAGGCGGGCCGCTTCTGCCGGAAGATTGCGCGGGTGCCGGCAAAGAAGGCGAGAAATGTTTGTTAAAATGTCAGTGGCACGGTTCGCATTTTGACGCCGCTACCGGCGAGATTTTAACGCCGCCCGCTGAATCGCCTTTGCGGAAACTTGAACTTATTGTTGAAAATGGTAAAATAAGTTATCTCTAAATTCAAAAATCAAAAGTCAAAATCGCAAATTAAAATTCAAAATTTTTAACTTTTGAATTAAACTTTTGCGTTTTGAGTTTTGATTTTCAAAATTATGCGCGAAATCAAACCATTAAAATATGCTCAGCTGGAAGGAATTTCTGAGAAACAATTAAAAGAACACCACGACGTGCTTTATGCGGGCTATGTAAAAAAAACCGGTGAGATTGAGGAAAAATTAAAAACGGTTGATGTTTCAACCGCAAATGCGACTTTCAGCGATTTGCGGGAATTAAAAATGGAGGAGACCTTTGCCTTAAACGGCGTTAAGCTCCACGAAGGATATTTTGACAATATGAAAAGCGGCGGTTCGGCGTGCTCCGGAAAAATCCGAGAAACGATTGAACGCGATTTTGGCTCATACGAAAAATGGGAGCAGGAATTTCGCGCCATGGGGCTTTGCAGCCGCGGCTGGGTCGTGCTCGGGTACGATTTGGACGAGAAAAAATTGCGCAATGTTCTGTGCGATTCGCACAATCAAGGCGGCGTGTGGAACATGGCGGCACTCTTCATTATGGATGTGTACGAACACGCGTATTTTTTTGATTTTGCAACAGGTCGCAAAGCGTACATTGAGGCGTTTTTCAAAAACATTGATTGGGGCTATGTAAATGAACTTTGCGCAAACTATCAAATATGAACGAAACCGCAAACCAAAAAATTGAACAGGCAAGCGTGCGCAAGAACCGTCTTTTTTTCTGGGCAGTGGTGATTGCCGCGCTCAATCCGATTTTTTCCGGATTGATTCTTGGGATTTTGTTTTTACGCGAGCCCGACTTGAAAAAAGAAGGCAGAATTGTTACTTTGTTTTCGGTGGTTTGGGGCTTGATTGCGCTTGGTCTGATTTATAAGTACAGGTTAACCATGTAAATCTAATGGAAACAGAAATCAAAAAAGTATTGCAACAGGTTCGGCCTTTGCTTGCCATGCACAGAGGCGATGTTGAATTTGTTGATTATAAAGACGGCGTGGTGCGCGTAAAATTGCTGGGAACGTGCCACGGATGCCCGCTTGCTTCGCTTACGCTTAAAGCCGGCATTGAAGATATGCTCAAATCAAACATTCACGGCATTGAACGGGTTGAGGCGGTGTGAGGCAACGATTAGTTGCTGGTGATTAGTGAATGGAAAAATAAGAAATGCCGCGGCATTTCTTGAATTTCCGTCGCTCACCCATCACGAAAATAAATTTTCGCATGGGCTCGCTAGAAAATATAAAAAAAGCCGTTCTCCCGAGGGAGTCCGGCTTTTTGCCAGCATTGCTGGTATTAAGTTTATTTTTTTAACCACTCTTCCCATTCTTTCCGTTCATCGTATTGTTCTTCTCCGGGAAGAAGGACACCAGTGTCAGCGCCGTTTTCTTCCGTTGCGGAAACCTCAACTGATTGATTTGCCTGCGTCTCCGCTTCGATTGGTGGCGCCTGTTTTTCGATTTCCGGCGGCCCGAAGTATTGGTCAATGTCACCGAACACTTCTTTGAGTTGGTCGGGGCTGGTAATGATATCCGTTTTAGTCGCAGTCATCCATTTCATCAGCGGGTACCATGTTGCTCCGCCTTTGATGTTTTTTCGTCCGAGCACTTTTTGGGTGTAGTGCCAGGACTCATGGAATGTCCAAAACGGAATGTGGCGGTATGAATCCGTATCGTCAATAAAACTCCTGGAGATTTCATTCATCGCGCCGACCGCATTCCGGATACGCTTGATGTGCTTGAAATATGCCAGCGTATCAGGCGTGTCCCTCCAAATATCCATAACCGGGTTTTGTAATGAAACCCATTGCCGTTTGTCTATTTCGGTGATTTCGGTCGGGTCCGAAACAGACATTTGGTCAAACATGATTGGTACTACAAAGTTGTAATGGTTCCGGTCGGTGCTCTCATCCACCGCGACCCATTCGCGCTTGCGCCGTCCGAGCAACAGCGGTTTTACGAATACGCCGCATTCGGCAAACACTTCGCGCCGCACGGTTTCAGAAACAGTTTCTTCGCGCACTGGGATGACGGTGAATGACCGCATTTCTCCATCTATGCGTGTCGTGAGTGAAAGTTTGGTAAGGAAATTATATTGCCGGATAACATCATTCAGCCGCCGGTCGGCTTTATCAAGGGTTTGTTCTTCCAGGGTAAGCAATTCCGCGCCAAGGGTGTCAAAATACGCTTCCGTAAAGTGTTCGTGTCCTTTTAGCGTCGGTAGTTGTGCCGGGGCATGGTTTTCCCATACATCAAAAATGATTTCCATGCCGCCGCCGGGAAGCCCCCATCCGGCTGGTTTGCCCGAATCGCCCGAACTAGTCGGGGAATCAGCGAGGTTCCTTACAAAAAGAATTCTGTCATCGTCATTGTGCGGCGACGGGTCAAACAACAGCCCGTGCACTGTTTTTCGTTTCTCCTTTATTTTGAGCGCCTCATCTGCCCGCAGGCCGCGCTCGGCAAAACGGATTGCCATTCTTTCTGAGTAATCTGCTTGTTCTGCTTCTTGTTTTGCTCGTTCTTCAATTGTCATTCTCCTATCCTTTCTGAGATTTGTTTTTGAGCCCTTTTCAGGCGTTATGCCTTGAAATTGGCCTGTCAAAGTTCTATAATTATATTGTATCACTAATTAAAATAATGTCAAGCGTTTGAGTTTTGCAACTTTATAAGGATATATATCGTAATAATGTAAGATGGAAAACCAAATTTTTGAGGAACATAAAAAAAACAATGATAGTTTTCGCGAAATGCCGCGCAAGCAGTTTGTATTGCTTGTAGCGCTTGTCGCGTTTGTTATTTCGCTTGCTACGAGCGCGGGGATTTTGTTTTTGTTCGGGGGCGGGTTTGAGTTTTTGAACAACAGATTTTTACCTGTGCCGCTTCAGCAGTCCATTAGCCAGATTAACGAAAAAATCCAGCGTCAGGACGAATTGGTGGTCTCGGTGGTAAAGCGCGCGTCACCCGCGGTCGTGAGCATTGTCGCGTCAAAGGATGTGCCGGTGGTGGAACAGTATTTTGTGAATCCGTTCGGCAATGACCCGTTCTTCCAGCAGTTCTTCAAAGATTTTCCTGCGCCGCAAGTTCCGCAGTATCGCCAGAAGGGAACAACCAAACAGCAGGTCTCTGCCGGCACCGGGTTTATCGTATCAACGGACGGCATGATTGTGACGAACAAGCATGTGGTGGCGGATACCGGCGCTGACTACACCGTATTTTTAAATGACGGATCAAAATATCCGGCAAAAGTTTTGGCGCGCGATCCGGTGGATGACCTTGCAATTGTTAAAATTGAAAAAAGCGGTCTGCCGATTTTGACTCTTGGCAATTCAAGCGCGATTGACGTGGGGCAGACCGTGATTGCCATTGGCAATGCCTTGGGCGAATTTTCAAACACGGTAAGCGTGGGCATCGTGTCCGGCCTCAAACGATCCATCACCGCATCGGGCGGCGACATCGGCTCGGAAAATCTGACTGATTTGATTCAAACGGATGCCGCAATCAATCCGGGAAATTCAGGCGGGCCTCTGCTTAATTTGCGCGGAGAAGTTATTGGCATGAATACGGCAATGGCATCCGGGGCTGAGAACATCGGTTTTGCCATCGGCATCAACAAAGCAAAACGCGACATTGCGTCTGTTGAGAAAAGTGGAAAAATCACGCATCCGTTTTTGGGCGTGCGCTATGTCATGATTTCGTCGGAACTTGCCAAAGAAAAAAAACTTGCGTCTGAACGAGGCGCTTTGGTTTTGGGAGACGAAAAAAATCCTGCGGTGGTGAAACAAAGCCCGGCTGACAAAGCCGGCATCAAATCAGGCGACATTATTCTTGCCGTAAACGGGGAAGCGATTGACGCCGATCATTTATTAAGCGACCTTATCGGAAAATACGCGGTCGGCGAGGAAATTACCGTGCGCGTCAATCGTAACGGCAGTGAAATGGACGTGAAAATTACGCTTGAAGAGCGGAAGTAGCGTTCCGCTCTTGTTTTTTTCTGTCTTAGGCGTAGTCTATAAAGCAGGACATTGAAATAAGAAATAATATTTGAAGGTGATATTGTGCTGAAGCAAAGACTTTTTCCCGTTGTTTTGTTTATGGCAGCCGGTTTTTTGACGTCCGGCTGTGCATCTATACTTTTGAAAGAAAGCCGGAGTTTTAAAACCACGAGGTTATTCGAAAGAATCTGCACCAAGGAAGAAGAAGATCAGTTTCCTAATAAATTTGCCAGGCCCGTAAAAGATCAAAAAGGAAAGGTAAGTTTGCAGTGCCGCGTTTCAGACATAGAGGGTATGGTACAGAAATTTTTGAGCATTCCGGAATCCAACGAGAAAAAGGGTATTTTGGGCGCCTCCGTCGAAGAGGTTCGTCAAAAAGGATTTAAGATTTATTTGGACGAACAAACCGGAGAGCGGGTTCCGAACACGCAGGCTCTTTTTGGCGACGAAGCTCTTGCGGCAATCGGCATGGGCGCGGGAAGCGCACAGCTCACCGAGGACGCAAAAGCTCTTTCCGATTTCAAAGGCCTCCATTACGGAGAAACATACGAGGAAGAGGATACCCTGCAGGTGATAGATCGCATTTGTATCAATACCCGGAATAAATTTGTAAGAAGCAATACCTACACCTTTGTTATTGTGTGGCGCGACGGCCATGTGCTTCGTCGCGTGATTAAAGGCGGGTCTCTTAATAACCCATCCAGCGAGAATGCGTTTCTTTTGTGCCCGGGTGACGCTATAGGCAGCGTTTTTGACAAAGGAGTTGGTGAAGGCGTGAAAAAAGCCATTCCGTGATTTTTTGAGATTTTTGTTTCAGCGTCGGGTCGCATTGTTTGCGCGACCCGTTTTTTTATTCCCTTTATTGGCGATGTGCGCAAGCATCTTTTTTGAATTCAGGAAGGTGTTAAAAGTGCCGCGAAGCGGCATCATAGGGGAGTGTAAGGGGTCTCTTTCTTGGTTGAGAAAAAATGCCTGCACGCATCGCGTTAGCACTCTCTTGACTTGAGTGCTAATTTTGTTATAATGGTTATAAACAATCATTTTAATGATTTTTATGTTATACTTTTTATAAGAAGCGGCTTTATGCAAACTTAAATTCTATCGTTATGACTCCATTCAATAATTTTACGGTCAAAGCCCAGGAAGTGCTTAAAAAATCGCATGATCTCGCGATTGAGCGCTCGCATCAGCAAATTGAGCCTTTGCATTTGCTCGCGGCTTTGGTATTGCAGGAAGAAGGCACGGTGGATGCGGTTTTGGAAAAATTGAACATTGACGTGCCGACGGTTGCGGACAGAATGCTTCAGCTTTTAGAAACTCTGCCGCGGGTGCACGCAACCGGAGCCATTGCTTCGCTTTATCTTTCGCAGGATTTGGGACGGGTAATGGAGCAGGCGCAAAAAGAAGCGGTTGCTCTGAAAGACGAATTTATTTCAACCGAGCATTTGCTCCTGGCTCTCTCCGAGGTGCCGACTCGCGCAAAAGAAGTTATTGCGGAAATGGGCATTTCGCATGACGACATTTTGAAAGCATTGGCGGGACTTCGCGGCTCACAGCGCGTAACCGATCCGGAGCCGGAAGCGAAATACAATGTGCTTGAAAAGTACGCAAAAAATTTAACCGCGCTTAGCCGCGAAGAAAAATTGGACCCGGTAATCGGCCGCGATCGCGAAATCAGGCGCCTGATGCAGGTGCTTTCGCGCCGCACAAAAAATAATCCTGTTTTAATCGGCGAGGCTGGCGTGGGCAAGACCGCAATTGTGGAGGGCTTGGCGCAAAGAATTATGAATGATGACGTTCCGGATTCGTTGAAGAAAAAGGAATTGATATCAATTGACATCGGATC
>JAGXAD010000127.1 GCA_018971745.1 Patescibacteria group bacterium | reverse complement strand
GTTATTTCGCGGGGCGTTTTTACGATTCTTTTTGGGAAGGGCTGAATTTTTTTATTTTTCTCCGGTAGTTTCCGATTTTTTCAAAAAAATTCGGTATGATTCGCGGATCCGGCCTGCCTATAATGAGCGCGTGCGCTGATACTTGCAGTGCATTCAAATCTTTTTGGCTGACGGTTGTACCAGCGGCAACGAATATTTCTTCCGGAATTTCAATAGGCGCTACAAGATTCGTATTGGTACCGATAAACGCCCCGCGCCTGATAATCGTTTTCTTTTTTTCCGGTCCGCCGTCAAAGTTGCACGCAATGGTTCCGGCGCCGATATTAACGCCGTCTTCCACGAACACGTCGCCGAGGTATCCGTGGTGCAGGTTGTTGACTTTTTTTCCGAAGCGCGAGCGCGTTACTTCAGATTGCGCCCCGATTTTTGTATCGTCTCCGATTTCGGACGCAAACAGATTTGCCCGCGCCCCGTATTGCACGCGGTCTCCGAATACGCAGTTATGAACCCACAAGTTTGGCCCGATGATGCAATGTTTTCCGATGATGCAGGGTCCGGTAATCATCACGCCCGGGTAAATAATCGTTCCTTCGCCGATGGTTGCGCGGCGGTCAATAAATGTCGTATAAGGATTGATAAAAAAAATTTGTTGCTTTGTCCTCCAGCGGAACGCAAAAATATTTTTCCACGCCATGCGCGTCTGCCGTTTGACTCCTTGTTCAAGATGATTCAGAATATCCGCGTGGTCAAGTGCCGCATCCGGCATATTCGCAAACAATTCTTCGTGCATTGTTTCTCCTTGTGAAGGAACTTATTGATTATCCTTTTTGTTTATACATTATATAACGGTGCGTACGCAACCCCCGCACTGAAAAATGGCATTGCGCGTTTATGCCGCCACTGAATATCCTAAAAAATATTATGGAAACTTTATTCAGAAAATTCATGAATTTTATAAGGACCGCGCGGCATAATGCCATTTTCTAGTGACGGGGAACCCTTGTTGCGTGGCGCGTAACGCGCTACGATTTTTATATGGCGTTTCAGAAAACAAAAAAAGTGGTTGTTATCGGCGGCGGCACCGGCGTGTTTACCGTGATTTCCGGACTTCGCAAATATCCGCTTGATTTAACCGCAATCGTTTCCATGGCGGACGACGGGGGATCCACCGGCGTTTTGCGCGAAGAATTCGGGATTTTGCCGCCAGGGGACGTGCGCCGGGTGCTGGTTGCGATGTCGCGGACAGATGACCGTTTAATGTCCGACCTTTTTAATTATCGATTTGCCGAAGGCGGCCTGAAAGGGCATTCATTCGGCAACATTATGCTGACGGCCCTTGAACGCATCACCGGCAGTTTTGAGACCGCAGTTGACGAGGCGGCGCACATGCTTGGCGCATCCGGCACGGTGGTGCCGGTAACGCTTACGAATACGAGGCTCTGCGCCGGGTTGGAAGACGGAACATTGGTGCGCGGAGAAACTAACATTGATGTTCCAAAGCACGACCCGGCAAAAAAAATAAAAAAAATTTTTCTTGAGCCGAGCGCGCGCGCAAATCCCAAGGCGGTGCTGGCGATTGGCGCGGCAGACATGATTGTCATCGGTCCCGGAGATTTGTATTCAAGCATCATTCCGAACATTATTGTTTCGGGCATTGCGCAAGCAATCAAAAAATCAAAAGCAAAAAAAGCGTATGTGGTAAACTTGATGACCAAGTGGGGCGAGACTAATCATTTTTCCGCAGAAGATTTTGTGGGCACGCTTGAGCAATATCTCGGCAAAGGAGTTTTGCACTACGCGATGGTGAATAACAAAAAACCGTCGCAGGAGCGATTGAAACAATACGCAGAGGAGCATGCCGAGTTTGTGGGCTCCGCCGGAGTTTTGAAAAAACCGATTTTTGTTTTCGGAGATTTTTTGCGCCGCAAAGGATTTTTGAGACATGATCCTGCGCGTCTTGCGCAGGCGCTTGTCTCGCTTATTTGATTTTTGTTTTCTATGTTTATCAGCGATAAAAAATTTTATACTTCTGAATCGGTAACCGAAGGGCATCCCGATAAAATGGCTGACCAAATTTCCGACGGCATTTTGGACGCGATATTGGCGCGCGACCCATACGCACGCGTCGCGGTTGAGACGCTTCTGACGAACGGCATTTGCGTGGTTGCCGGAGAAATCACTACGGATGCGTATGTTGAAATTCCACAAGTGGTAAGAAAAATTATCAAAGATATCGGCTACACGGATTCTGCTTTTGGCTTTGATTATGCGACTTGCGGCGTTATGGTCGCGATTCAGGCGCAGTCATCCGACATTGCCCGCGGCGTCTCGCAATACAAAAAAGAAAAACCGGAGTTGGTCGGTGCCGGAGACCAGGGAATTATGTACGGGTTTGCGACTGACGAGACCAGAGAGTTGATGCCGCT
>JAGXAD010000126.1 GCA_018971745.1 Patescibacteria group bacterium | reverse complement strand
AACCTCCATATCAGTTTAATTAGTTTGATAAGTTAAATTAGTTTAACAAGTGAAACCAGTTTGATTAAACAATAAAACTCCGCAACTCATTAAACCAATCAACTGATTAAACTATTTTTTTGTGGCTTCCGCTTTAGCCGCTTTTGCTTTTTCCGTTTCTGCAGCGGCCGCTTTTTGTTCAATTTCTTTTTGCATCCTGCCTCCGTGGCGCAAGAATTTGCGCGTCGGGGAAAATTCTCCCAATTTATGCCCCACCATCTCTTCAATAACATTCACATTCACGAATATTTTTCCGTTATGCACGCCGAACGAAAATCCGACCATCTCGGGAATAATCGTTGAATTACGGGACCATGTCTTAATCACGGCCGTGTCGCCAATGCGAACTCTGCCCAGCTTTTTCATAATGCTCGGATGAACATACGGCCCTTTTTTAAGTGATCGAGGCATGATTTAGTTTAATCAGTTGCCCAGTTTAATTAGTTTTGCGAAATTTTGTTGTGTAAGTTGTGTAACTGGTTAAACTGATTTAACTAATTTAACTGGTTAAACTAATCTAAGTTCTTCGTTTCTTAATTCTTCGCTGGATAATATACACATTGGTTCTCTTTTTCTTTGAACGGGTTTTTACCCCGCGCGCGGGCTTGCCCCACGGCGTGCGCGGCATGGCAAATCCAAGCTGGGTTCTGCCTTCGCCTCCTCCGTGCTTATGGTCTCTCGGATTCATCGCGGTGCCGCGAACCGACGGCCTGATTCCGCGATGCCTATTTCTGCCGGCTTTTCCAATGGTCATAAATGATCTCTCCGGATTTGACAGAATGCCAACGGATGCCCAGTTGTCCGCACGCACTTTTCTGATCTCGCCCGACGGCATTTTCAAAGTCGTGTATCCGGCATCCAGCGCAAGCACCTGAGCGGATGATCCGGCGGAGCGCGCAAGTTTTGCCCCTCTGTTTTTATCAAGCTCAATCGCGAACACGAATGTCCCGACCGGAATATTTTTCAAAGGCGTGCGCGACCCGTCTTCAATCGGCGCGGATTCGGAAACCAAAAACCGCGTTCCTTTTTTCATGCCCTGCGACGCCAACACATAACGCCGCTCGCCGTCCTTAAATTTAATGAGCGCGATAAACGCCGTGCGATTCGGATCGTATTCAACGGCCTCCACCGCGCCGGAAACATTCTTCTTATCATACATAAAATCAACCGTGCGGTACAGCCGTTTTACTCCGGCACCTTTGTGGCGCGTGGTAATGCGGCCGCGGTTGTTTCTCCCCACGGAACGATGAAAACCAAAAGTCAGCCCTTTTTCAGGCGTCTTTTTTTCAACAAGCTCGCGATAATCAATCACTTCTCCGGCTCGTCTTCCCGCTGATGTTGGTTTATATTTTTTCATAATTATTGCATTTGAATCGTCTGCCCTTCCGCCAAAGTTACGATTGCTTTTTTAAATCCGGGGACTCTGCCTTCAGTTCTTCCTAAACGCACCGATTTGCTTTTTGCGTTTATGATGTTAACCCTCACCACCCGCACTCCGTATTTTCCTTCAACCGCTTTTTTCACTTCAATTTTGTTTGCGCGGCGCGCCACGCGGAAGGTGTATTTGTTCAAAACGTTGCCCAACGACGATTTTTCCGTAACATGATGGGATGTCAAAACGCCGATGGGGTAATTTACGCTTTCCTTTTTTGGCGATTTTGAAATTGCAGCAGTTTTTTCTTCCTTTGATTCCGCGGCAACTTTTGCAGACGCCTTCCTTTCGGAACGTTTCGGCTGACTTTTCTTTTTTGTAAACCGGTCAAATAATGCCATAATCGCTGATGCTCAAAGTCAAAACTCAAAATGCAAAATTCAAAATAAATGAAGGAATTCCTGAAATTGTCCCGACCGCCGTCGCGGACAATTTCAGGAATTCTTTACCAAACTTTTGATTTTTGATTTTTGACCTTTGAATTTATGTTAATTGCGCAACGCTTTCTTTCGTAAACAAAACATATTTATATTGCAAAACTTCCAGCACATTTGCGCTCCGCGCCTCATCCAATTTCACATACGGCAAATTGCGGACAGCGCGCTTGATAACGGGATTTTGTTTTTCCAAAAGAAGCAGGGCGCCGTTTTTCTTTTTCACGATTCCGGAAAAATCTTTTGTTTTGGCAAGCGCAGAAAACATCAAGGCCGCTTCTTTTGTTTTCGGCTGATTCAGGCGCACCTCGTCCAACACAACCAATTCTTTATCGCGCGCTTTTGCGGAGAGTACCGCATACAGGGCGCGGCGCGCCATTTTTTTATTTATTTTCTTTTTAAAATTTTTCTCCGTTAACGGCCCGTGCGTAACGCCTCCCCCTTTCCAAATCGGCGAGCGGATTGAACCGTGCCGCGCCCGGCCCGTTCCTTTTTGCTGCCAGGGTTTTTTGCCGCCGCCTCGCACTTCCGCCCTGTCTTTTGTTTTTGCCGTAACTTGCCTTTGGTTTGACTGCAGTGAAGTTACCACTTGATGCACCAAATCCGCATTCCAAGGCAGACCAAAAACTGCGTCGGGCAATT
>JAGXAD010000125.1 GCA_018971745.1 Patescibacteria group bacterium | reverse complement strand
GAAAGAAAAAGACGATTTTTTGTTCCGGACGGTTCATGACCTGCGCTCACCCTCCAATACCGTTAGATTGATACTTGAAAAATACGCAAAATCTGATTTTTTGAAACGGTATCCGGAATTAAAAGAAGATATTTCTATTATCCAAGAGCTTGACGCGCGGATGTTGCAATTAGTGAACGATTTGCTCTTGGTTGGCAAGGGTGAGGAGGCTGGGACGCTGGTAAAAAAAGAAAAGGTTGACATTTCCTTAATTATTCAGCAGGTACTGAACGAGTGCAGCGCGATTGCGGCCGTAAAAAATATCAAATTTCGATATGATCCTCCGGCAGACCTTCCGTTTGTTGCGGCGGATACCGGGCTGGTGAGTGAGGTTGTGCTTAATCTTGTTGATAATGCCATAAAATACAATAAACCCGGAGGCGACGTTATTATTTCGCATGCGGTAATGAATGGGTTTTTGGAAACCGCAATTCAGGATACCGGGATTGGCATTGCGCCTGAGAACACGGATAATCTTTTTAAACCTTATTTCCGGGGTGAACAATCAGGAAAAATCCGCGGTACGGGTCTCGGCTTATATATCGTAAAAAGATTAGTCGAAAAAATGAACGGTTCGGTCGGCATTTCTTCGCTTGTCGGGCAGGGTACCAAGATTACATTTTCGTTACCCATGGTAACAGAGAAAGGATAAGTTGCGCTTTTCAAGCAATATGAATCATTTTAATGATTTGAAAAAAATTATTGCCGGTGAGGCATGGACTGACGCGCAAACGCTTGACGCGTACAGCCACGACGCAAGTTTGTTTGCGTTGCGGCCCGAAGCGGTGGTGTTTCCGCGGGATGCCGTCGATGTCGGAGCGGTCGTGCGTTATGTTTCAGATGCCGCGTTGCGCGGAGAGCGCGTTTCAATCACTCCGCGCTCGGCCGGGACGGACATGAGCGGCGGCGCAATTTCGGAATCTATCATTGTTGACGTGACGCGCCACATAAATCGCATAAAAGAAATAGGAAGCGAGTACGCCGTTGTGGAGCCGGGAATGTTGTATCGCGATTTTGAAAAGGAAACTTTAAAACACGGGCTTCTTCTTCCGTGTTATCCGGCGTCGCGCGAGTTATGCGCAATCGGCGGCATGATCGCAAATAATTGCGGAGGAGAAAAAACTCTTGTGTACGGGAAAATGGAAAAATACGTCCGCGAAATCACGATGGTGCTTCGCGACGGGAATCCGTATGTATTCCGGTCGCTTACGGCGCCGGAGCTTGAGGAAAAAAAGAAACTTGCCGCCGTTGAAGGGAAAATATACCGCGGCATATCCGAACTTGTGGAACAAAATTACGAATTATTGCAAAACGCAAAACCCCGCGTATCAAAAAATTCTTCCGGATATTATTTATGGAATGTGCTTGATAAAGCGGCCGGAACTTTTGATTTGACAAAACTTATTGTCGGCTCGCAAGGGACCCTCGGCGTTATTACTGAAGCAAAGATTGCTTTGATTAAGCCAAAAGCGTATTCGCGGCTTTTGGTTATTTTTCTTCGCGACATGTCTTCGCTTGCCTCCGTGATCAATCATGTTTTAAAATTTCAGCCGGAAAGTTTTGAATCGTACGACGACCATACCTTTACGGTTGCGCTTAAACTATTTCCGGCGATTGCAAAACAACTGCGCGGAAACATCATACGGATGGCGTTTCAGTTTTTTCCCGAGTTTTGGATGGCAATCACCGGCGGCATTCCAAAACTCGTATTGCTTGCGGAATTTACCGGCGATAGCGCCGGTGAGGCGGAAGAAAAAGCAAATCTCGCCGAAAAAAGTTTGGCGGATTTTCATTTGAAAACCAAAATTACCAAAAGCGATGCTGAGGCGGAAAAATATTGGGTCGTGCGCAGAGAAAGTTTTAATTTGTTGCGCCATCGCGTAAAAAATATGCGTACGGCGCCGTTCATTGACGACATTGCGCTTCTGCCGGAGCAACTGCCTGAATTTTTGCCGAAGCTCTACGCCATGTTAAACGAATACGACATATTATACACGATTGCGGGGCATGCCGGAGACGCGAATTTTCACATTATTCCGCTGATGGATTTTTCACGGCCGGACGCGAAAAAAATTATTGAGGAATTGGCGGAAAAAGTGTATAAGCTCGTGTTTGATTTTCACGGAACCATGTCCGGCGAGCATAATGACGGTTTAATTCGCGGGCCGTACCTTGAAATGATGTACGGCAAAGAAGTGTATCATTTGTTTGAACAAACAAAGCAAATTTTTGACCCGCACAATATTTTCAATCCGGGGAAAAAAACCGGTGCAAGCCTGAAATACGCGCTGGACCACATTCGTCTTGGCTGAACTGAATCTCAAAAATTCGGGCGGCACCATGAAAAAACTATGCGCATGATGCGAACGCCGTTCCGGGAATACGCCATTATCGCGATCATTGCCGTTTTGCTGGCAATTGATTTTTTGTTGTTTCGCATCGCGCCGGTTTTGTTTTTTGCGGCGTTGTTTGGGGCTTTGCCTACTTTTTTTGAGGCGGTTCGCGCGATAGGAGAGAAACGGATTCGGATAG
>JAGXAD010000124.1 GCA_018971745.1 Patescibacteria group bacterium | reverse complement strand
GATTTGGCTAACAAGCGGTTTTGTAATGGCATCCTGTTTTATGGTTTTGCAGAATGTTATTATTTCTTTGCCAAATTTTGCAGTTCTTTCTTCCAGATCGTATTTTTTGCCGTTTGATAATTGAGGCATTGAAAATTTATTGAAAATTGTAAATTAAAAATTGAAAATTTTATTGCGGAAATAACTTTCCTCCTCCTTCGTCTTTGGAAAATATGATGCCCTTGCTTTTGGCAAGCGTGCCGGTTTCTTTGTGCAGTGTGGCAATGTTTTTAATCAGTTCAATGCGCGGCGCGAGCGTTACCAACGACGCAATGGGGTCAATGTCCGAATGCCGGAAAATTTCCACGGCGCGCTTGATTTTGGAAAAGTAATTGAGCTCGCGAAGAAGAAACGGCGCGTAATCGGACGGCACCGGAATTTTTTCAGCAGCGCCGATTCCGTCTCCAAATGCTTGAATTACTTCGTCAAGTTGCGCAAGAAGCGAGAAATCATTGTTGTTTAACGCTTCGTTCAAAATGGTAATGTCGTCTTTTTTCGGCTTGCCGATGGTTTGGGCGTACGCAACATAGAGTTTGTTAAAATAATCCTTTATGGCGGCGGGGTCGTTTTGTTGCAGGATGGTGATGTCGTCTCCTGTAATTTTCGGCGCGTTTGCGAGAAGGTCTTGATTTTTTAAGTCTGCGATGTAGTTTTCAATGTCCGCGTTTGAAGAAAGGCCGTCCACGGTTTTCCCTTGCGCAAGAAGCCCGGGAATGTAATTTTGAATAAGTCCCTGAGTGAAGCTTTGCGTAAGATTTTGTTCAAGCCCGGAAAGTTGGCTGTCGCCGGACGCGGATGAGGCGCTTAAATCCGCCGGTTTTTGGATTTTGTCGTTCGGACCTTTTTTCAGCGGGTCCCTGCCCTGTTTTATTTCTTCGCCGTCAGGAGTTCCGTCGCCGTCGGTATCCGGATTATGCGGGTCGGTTCCGTAAATTGCTTCTTCCCAATCCTTAAGCCCGTCTCCGTCCGAATCCTTGTTTAATTCAGCGAGTTTCTGTTGGTCAATGGTTGGTTGTGAGTTTTTTTGCTCGGTTTGCGCCGGAGTTTGTTCTTCGTTTGGCGCGATAATGATAAGCGCCGCAAAAACGCCGATTGCCAATACCAAAATAGCAAGAAACCACCTTGCTTTCACAAGTTTTGCCAGTGTCATCACCAGCTTTTTCACATTCTTTATTATATCACTTTGCGCCTTTTATTTGATTTTTTGTGTGGATAACTTGACGTGAAAATGATTGGGTTTTTGGTTCTTTGAAAAACAAAATCGCTCGTTACGAGCGATTTTAAAGAAGTGTTGCAAGTTTTGTCCATTGTTTAAGAGAAAGCGATTCCGCACGCGCGCCGGGATTGATTTCGGCGCTTTTCAGAACTTGTTCAAGTTCGGTTTTGGGCATCGCGAGCGCGCCGGAAAGATTGTTGAGAAGAGTTTTTCTTTTTTGGGAAAATCCGGCTTTGGCGATGTTCCAAAATACTTGTTCTTCAATTTTGTTTTTTTTGAAGAAGTCGTTTGAGATTCCGGATATTTTGATAAGCGCTGACTCAATTTTTGGTTTCGGGTAAAAAGAATTTTTTGAAATCTCGCTTATGATTTTTGGTTTTGCGTAGAGTTGCACTGAAAGCGAAAGCAATGACATGCCGGGCGGACCGGCAACGATTCGTTCCGCAACTTCTTTTTGTAGGAGAAGAATCATGGTTTTGGGCTTTTCGCTTTCGGTGAGAAATTTCCTTAAGAATTTGCCGGAAAGATAATACGGGAGATTTGCGATAATTTTGTATTGCCCCCCGCGTAATCCGTATTCTTTTGGATTGAAATGAAGAATGTCTTTGGCGATCAATGCTACATTGTTGATTTTTTCTTCGGCAAGTTGTTTTTGAAGTACCGCCGTAAGAACGGGATCTTTTTCAACCGCAATAACTTGTTTTGCTTTTTTTGCAAGCGCCCGCGTGAGCACGCCAAGGCCGGGTCCGGCTTCAAGAATAACATCTTGTTTTGTCATGCGAGCCGAAGCAACAATTTGCCGCAAAACTTCTTCGTCAATTAAAAAATGCTGTCCCATGAGTTTGTTCGGGGCAAGATTGTTTTTGCGGAGCATTTTTTTTATTTCTTTTTCAGAGGCGAGCATACTAAAAAATTTCTAATTTTCAATTTTTATTAAATTTCCAATTTTTAAAAATTTTCAAACGGATTACCCGTCGAATCATTAAAAATTTAATGAAAATTAGAAATTGAAAATTGAAAATTGTCTGACGGCATTTTATTCTACAAACAATTCTCCTTCGTCATCTTCGTCGTCGCGCTCAGCCCCGTAATTCATCAGTGTAGTAAGGTGTTTTGGGATTTCGTTCAGAAACCGTGACGCCGGGTTTGACTGGGTTTCGCCGAATACGGCTCTGCGCCGCGCGCGCAGGAGATACAACTTTTCTTTTGCGCGCGTGATGCCGACATAGCAGAGGCGGCGCTCCTCTTCAAGGTCTGCAGATTCAAACATTGATTTTGCGTGAGGA
Organism: Patescibacteria group bacterium; assembly: GCA_018971745.1. Classification (GTDB taxonomy): domain Bacteria; phylum Patescibacteriota; class Minisyncoccia; order Sungbacterales; family GWA2-42-14; genus JAGXAD01. The sequence goes on along the minus strand of JAGXAD010000124.1, from coordinate 36 downwards.
AAAATTCCTTCCTCAAGCCCGGCGATAAACACAATC
>JAGXAD010000123.1 GCA_018971745.1 Patescibacteria group bacterium | reverse complement strand
GCGAGGAGCAAAATACAAAACAAAATTTTGTATTTTGTCCGGTTGAGGCCAAAAGGGTTACATACCCCGCTGCTTGCAACGTATCAATAATGATGCGGAGCATCGTATTGATACCTCGCAGCTTGCTGCGAGGAGTATTCATTTCGGGTTACCCGAAACGTCAGGCGAGCGCAATTTTTTATTTTATTTTGTCCCTTTTGTGAAGAAATTGAAAGATGGTATACTGTGATTATGAATAAGAGACTAAATTTAATTGGCATCGTTTTGGCGATAATTCTTTCTTTTGTTGTTTGGCACGGGTCAAAAGCAGAGACATCTGCGACACGGGATTTTGGGTTGCTTTCCATTACCGCAAATGATCTTGCGTCAGCCGGTTATGCCCGCGGCACGCAACAGCGGCCGCAAACCGCTATGTATCTGCCGCCGAACGTTTATTTTTGGGTGCACGAAGATCCGAATGATAACAGTAATAATCTGCTCATGGTTTCCCAATATCATCAAGACGCTCCGTTTGATAGCCCGCTCTTTGATTACGGAGCGCATGGCAATGTTACAAGTCATTCTGTTGATATTCCCGGAGGAAGAGGTCAGGAAGCGCCGCTTTTGAATGACGGCAGAATAGCCCTAAATTTTGCAAAGGGAAATTACTACATCGTCATTATCGGCCCCAATAGTCAGAAAGTGGAACGATTGGCAGTGCTGATTGCGGAGAAAATTCAATAGGTTGAAACAATTTTGCTTACCGCGTCGTAGTAGGTAGTGGCAAAGGTAACAGTAAAGGTCGAAGTAAACAATGTAAAAATTTAACTCTGTTGTTAATAAACAATATGTCAAAAAAGCATATAGCGTTATTGATCGGAAGCGCCGCAGCAATCGCCGGTTTGGCAGTTGCATCCGTTGCGGTATTTGCCGATACAACGCCTTCTGCGGGTTCAGCACCCATGATGCTGCAAGTTAATCGATCCGGACATGCGCAGCTTGCCGGATCATTGGTGTCGGCATCAGGAACGACCTTAACCGTGGCAAGCTGGGGCGGCAATTGGACCGTAGACGCAAGTTCGGCAAAATTGATCCGCAGATTCGGAGGCGCCTCCAATGTTTCCGAATTTCAAACCGGCGATGCGCTCATGGTAACCGGCACGGTATCGCAAAGCGCCGCATGGACTATTGCCGCGCGGGTAGTACGCGACAATTCCATTCAGGTTCGCAATGCGTCCTTTTCCGGAACGATTTCCAATCTCGGCGCAAACAGCTTCTCGTTTGACACGCGCAATCGCGGCGTGATTCAGGTGAGTACCGATAGCAACACCAAGTTTTACGTCAACGGCAAAGCCGGCACATTCAGCGACCTTGCCAACGGCATGACGGGAACTATATCGGGAGTGTGGGATAGAAATCAGTCAACGGTTCACGCAATGGTTGTTCGCGTCCGCACGCCTCTCCGGCACAGGGGTTCGGAAGGGCACAATGCTTCGAGTACGGAGGAAGGTAATCACTAATCTATTCTTCATAGAAATATCAAGAGCTATTCTATCAAAAAGCTCCCGCATGGGAGTTTTTTGATTTCAAATAAGAGTGAGTGGTGAGGATGTGTAAGATTTTGTATAATTAAATCATGGAATCAGCAAAAAAATTTGCCATGCTGCGCATTCTGTTCGGAGCAGTCTGGGCCGTTGATGCCTTTTTTAAGTGGCAGCCGGACTTTTTTGCAAAGTTTACGGATTACCTTGCCGGAGGAGCAGAAGGACAGTCGTTGTTGGTGCAAAAATGGATTCATGTGTGGCTTACTATTATCGGAGTAAATCCTCATTTCTTCGCTTTCTTTGCGGCAATAACAGAGACGGCAATTGCTTTTGGTCTTCTCTTGGGTATGTTCACGCCGCTGGTTTGTTACGGGGGCGCCGTGTTTTCCCTGATTATCTGGTCAACGGCTGAAGGATTTGGCGGCCCGTATACTGCGGGTTCTACCGATATCGGAGCGGCGGTTATTTACGTGCTTGTCTTTGCGGCATTGCTTATCGGACAATCGTGGAAAGTATGGAGCATTGACGCATTGCGGAAGAGGTATATGAGATAACCTTGATATGGTTGGTTATGAAAAAGTTTTTGATTACGGACGGCAATTTGCATATCGTGTTTATCGCGGCGATTATTATATTAGCCGCTACCACGCTGTATTTCCGTTTTTTCTCCCAGACCGTTGACCAGTACGAGGAAATATTCCGTTCACGCATCAGCAAATTTGACCTCGAGCATTCCTTGCAAGAAAAAGCGGAAGAAATTAAACCCGGCTCGGTGAAAGTGCCGATTTTGATTTATCACAGCGTGCGTCCGCACAGCGCGAATCAATCGCCGTTTCAAAAATATTACGATGTTGCGCCTGCAATGTTCGAGCAGCAGCTTCAGTATTTGAAAGATCATCAATATGTGGTGATCGGCCTGGATTATTTGGCTGATGCTTTGACGCAAGGCATCATCTTGCCTCAAAAATCAGTCGTGATTACCTTTGATGACGGCTGGAGAAATCAATATGCCTACGCTTTTCCGCTCTTGAGAAAATACAATGATACGGCAACCTT
>JAGXAD010000122.1 GCA_018971745.1 Patescibacteria group bacterium | reverse complement strand
TGATGCGCCCGGTCAGATGAAAAATGATGTCAACATTCGGATTTTCCATGGCGCGGATAATGCGCCGCGTCTGCTCGTCACGCGACAAATTAAAATTTCCGTGCACTGCCGCGCCAACCACATCAAGTTTTGCAAGAACTTCGTCTTTAATATCAAGCGAGCCGTCTTTCAAAATGTTTACCTCCGCGCCTTTCAAAACGCAAAATTTTACATTTTGACTTTTGAATTTTGAATTTATCGTATCAATCGCGACCATTTGTTTCAAAAGTTTTTTCTCGTCCGAACCTCCGGTCATGGCAAGCGAGCGCGTGTGGTCGGTAATCGCAACATATTCCAACCCGGCTTTTTGCGCCGCATCCGCCATTTCTTCAATTGAATTTTTTCCATCAGTCCAATCGGTTTGCACCTGCAAATCGCCGCGCAAATCGCCGTAGCCGATAAGTTTGGGTAATTTGTTATTTCTCGCTTGCCCGCCTAGGTTTTTCCGAGCAAAATCTTGGCGTGCCGCTTCAATCTCGCCTAAATTTTCTCTTAATTCGGGCTCAATATATCGCAACCCAAGCGCATGATACAATTCTTCTTCTGTTTTTCCTGCGATTATTTTTTTTCCGCGATACAAACCGTATTCGTTTAACTTACATCCTTTTTTAATCGCAATTTCGCGAAGCGCAATGTTATGCTCCTTTGAGCCGGTAAAATAATTGAGCGCGGCGCCCCATGATTCTTCCGACACTACGCGCAAATCCGCATCCAATCCGTTTTTTAATTTCACCGCGGTTTTGGTTTTGCCGCGCGCGTACACATGCGCCACTTGCGGAAATGCCGCAAATCGCTTCATAACTTGTTCCGGTTTTGACGAAATTGCAAGTATGTCAATGTCGCCGATAGTTTCTTTTCTGCGCCTGATTGACCCGGCAATGGCTGCATGATCAACTTCTGGAAATTCCTGAATCGTATTTTCAATCTCGCGAATTTCAGGCGTCACGAATCCCAAAATCTGCCGACCCTCGGATTGTTTCAGAAACTCAATGCCTTTTAAAATTTTCTGCTCTGATTTTTCTCCGAAACGCGGTAGCTTGCGGATTTTTCCGGCGCGAGCGGCTTTTTCCAAATCAACGAGATTCCGGATTTTCAATTTCTCCCACAACTTTTTTATCATTGCCGGTCCCACACCCTCAACCGAAGTAAGCTCCGAAATGTTTACCGGAATTTTTTTCTTGAGCTGTTCATATTCTTTGAAATGCCCGATCTTTACCAACTCCTCAATATGCTCCGCAATTCCCCTGCCTACTCCCGGAATTTTCATAAGCGCCTCAACGCCTCCTTTCATATATATTGCACCAACATCTTCACCCAATGCTTCAATGTTTAATGCCGCCTTTTCGTACGCGGCCGGCTTAAACGGAATTTTCCGCATTTCAAGAAGCAGAGCCATTTCCCGTAGCATGTTTGCAATGTCTTTATTGGTCATACCCCTCTATGATACTACGCCGGCTAAACAGTTGACAAAAAATTTTTATGCGCTACATTTGATTCATATTGTTCCTTGATGAACGCGGGAGGAATGCTTGTGAACAAGCCACAATTCAAAATGAGTCCCAATGACGCATCGGTCTGGCAGCGCCTGAAAGCGCGTCTCGGTTTTATCGTGTTCGTCGGCCGTGAAATGCTGCCGGGAGCCAATCAAACAACGGCTTTATATCTTTTCAAATGCGACCATTGCAAACAGCTTCGCATAGACATTGCGCACGAAAAAACGCTTGAAACATATTACCGATGTTACGAATGTGAATATCAAAACTGGAAATAATTTTTGTTGCCCGCCCACAAAAATTTGTTTGAGCCGATATTGCATCGGCTTTTTATTTCCTTTCGTGATATTTGCAAGCGAAGCAGTCCTAATTTTTCTTCATCGGGGTCCCGCTGAAAGCGGGACGGGTTGTCCGGGGGACAACCCAGGGCTTTTGCGAGAAGCAAAAGGGCGGTGGGTTCATTAACATAAAAGCAAAAATGGAGGCGTGAAGAAAAATTAGACACATGAACAAGCTCTTGACAAATTTTTTATATCTGCTATAATGGTTATATAAAGCTTGACATGATTTTTTGGGTCTGATACATTAATGGTTGCCTTGCTACCTTGAAAATTAAGAAAAAAGCCGATTATCGGCGAAAAAAGCTAGTAATTTGTGAGTTTTTCGGATTCTTTGTCTTTAAGACGGATATGTCTGATTTACCTGATTTTGCTGGTTTTTTCCGCCGATAATCTCGCCCCATCTCTGTGGGTCCCTAATTTGCCCAACGGTTATCCAAACTCCGTTACCGCACTGTGGTTATTGTGCCTGATGAGGCGGGGTATCGGCAAAAATTGCGGAGTTGCGGGCTTAGGATTGTTTGTCAGCATAGGGGTAAAGTGAACATCTGATTGCTTGCTGAATACCCTCACTGACGGCATGGCTTGTCCGCAACTCCGTTTGACCCTTGCTGAATCAATTTCTTTGATCAGCAAACCTTCCCTCGATTGCCTTGGGTCGGGAACGAGGGAACCAGCCCGCCGTCCCAATCACGGGACAATCTGGCGGGCTATCCGCGGGGTGGGGG
>JAGXAD010000121.1 GCA_018971745.1 Patescibacteria group bacterium | reverse complement strand
TTAAAAATCGTCTTGTGCCTTTCACGGGCAATTCCCTTATTTGGGATCAAGGGTTAAATCCGGACGGATCGGGACACGCTATTGATACTTCCCACGCCAATCGGTATCCCGATATGGCAATTGATGCGGTTAATGCGGGGATCGGCGCATTAACAAAAACCGACCTTACCGGCCTTTCAAATCTGCTCACCGCAGTTATTTGGGACCAATCTTTGTCCAGTCCGCAATTTACGAATTATATTGACGGGAATAACGATCCGTATGGCAGCCGGCCCGCATGGAATGACGGGCTCATCTACATCGGCTGGGTTAAACTTTCCGGATATGACAATAAAGTTTTGACTGTGGCGGACGCGGTTTTAAAAGCCATTATGGCAGGAGTTAGCAATCCATCGTTGGATTATAATAGCACATATCACGGCAAGATCGCTCTTTCCGGGCATTTAGCAAAGGCTGTTGCCGGCATCAAAGATACCTCCTCTCCCTCCGTCTCCATCACTTCCCCCGCAAGCGGAGCAACCGTATCAGGCGCCGTAACCGTCTCCGCATCCGCATCAGACAATGTCGCAGTAGCCGGAGTCCAGTTCAAGGCAGACGGCTCCAATCTCGGCTCGGAAGTTATCACGGCTCCATACTCTATTTCATGGAACACCGCAACCGCAACAAACGCAATGCATACCCTTACCGCGGTAGCCAGAGACGCCGCAGGCAACACCGCAACCTCAACCGAACCGGTAACGGTAAATAATCCGGTTTCAGACACCATTCCTCCTTCAACGCCAACCAACCTTACTGCAACCGCGGTTTCTTCCTCGCAAATCAATCTTTCTTGGATTGCTTCAACCGATACCATTGGCGTTACCGGATACAAGATATATCGTAACGGCTCGCAAATCGCAACTGTCGCGACAACTTCATATTCCGACACCGGCCTTACTGCCGCCACAACCTATACCTATACCGTTGCCGCCTACGACGCCGCAGGAAACACTTCAGCTCAATCATCATCCGTCTCCGCAACCACGCAGTCCGCGTCAACCCAAAAATTTCAAATCAACGATCGGGTCCAAACAACCGCCGCCTTAAATGTGCGGAGTAAGCCGAAAATAGGGGGAGGATCAAAACTGCTCGGAACCCAACCACTCGGGGCCCTTGGCACCGTTATCGGAGGCCCGCAAACCGGATCAGGATATACTTGGTGGAACATTAATTACGATAATCCTCCGGACGGCTGGTCGGTGCAGAATTATCTGCAAAAGGTTGCGATTGCTTCTGCTTTCGCTCCAGCCCCTGTCGGTAACGCGCCAGCCATGACTCAGGAAGAACGGTCTCAACGAATCGTTGATCTTGAACGGCAGCTTGCCGCTCTGCAGGCGCAGGTTGCATCGCTGTTAAACGCGCTGGGGAGGTAAGTTTGAAGGAAAAATTTAAGGCGAACATGAATAAACAGAAATTCAAAATGCAAAAGTCAAAAGTTAAAATGACCCCGAACAAATCGCTTCGCAATTTAACGGGGCAAGCAATTCAAAATTCAAAATTGAATCGGGATGTCGCAGCGGCAAAACGGTTTGTCGCGCGATTGAAATCAGGCGAGAGCATTCCGTTGCGGACGATGCTTATGACGGAAAATCGTTTACTGGCGCTTCATAAAAAAATTAAGCCGGTTGACGAATTCCAAAAATTGGAAAAAGACATTGACGCGGCATTTTTAGAAATCGCCCGCGCGAAAATTCGGCACGAACGGATTTTGAAAAAGAAGAAAAAAGAGAGTGCTTTTAGCGGAGTCAGTGCCCACCGCAGAAGAAAAACACAGATTCGTAATTTGTAAGAGTTCATGAAAGCTTATTTTTACGTTTTTTTAAGTTTTAGTTTGGTAATTTTTTTGATCGTGATGCGGCAAATCCGAGTTGCCGTTGCTGAAACAAACCGCGAAGCCGAGTACTGGACGCATTTTGAAATTCCTTCAAAACATCAGCAATGATACAAGATATGGCTACCGCAAAAATTCGTAAAGAAGTTTTTTGGGGCGTCGTTTGCGGCATGTTTGTTGTGGCGGCGGGTTTGATGTTCTGGTTGAATTATTCGTTTGATCAGGAAACAAAAATAATGTTTGCCGATGCCGCGCAAAACGCAGTGCGTCCCGAAAAACCGGCAATTGACACTTCATTGTGGAAAATATACGAAAATAAAAAATTTGGATTTAGTTTCAAGTATCCGCCGGAGTTGCAAGCGTTTCCATGCACGGGGGTGATGCTTTTTTGTTTGAATGTCGGAGAAAAAAATCTTGCTTTTCAGGATAACGGTTTTGCGGTTAGAATATATGATAGAGCAAAATTGCAGTCGCGCGATGAAAGCGGTTTTGGCGAACGCATAATCAACGGCATTTCATGGCGTATGAGGCAGGATTCGACGCGAGCATTTAGAATGGATTTCGGAAGCAATATGCAGATACGGATTTTTGCCATTTCGACCTATAGCGCGCTTGATCGTGTTGTTGCTACGTTTGGTTTTACAAAATAAGTTTTTTAAAACAATGCCTGTGGAAATCAAAATATGCAAAAGTCAGTTTGCAAAAGCAAAATTGCGCGAGATTGCAAAAGCGCAATTCGGCAGTTTGGTAA
>JAGXAD010000120.1 GCA_018971745.1 Patescibacteria group bacterium | reverse complement strand
AGTTTAATAAGTTGAGGAGTTTTATCGCATAACCAGTTTAACTGATTAAACTAACTTAACTGGTTAAACTACCCTGCCGTTGCCGTTGCTTTCTTGCCTGTTTTGCGGCGAATGTGCTCTCCCTGATAATGAATTCCCTTGCCTTTGTACGGCTCCGGCGGCTTTAGGCGCCTAATGCGCGCCGCAATCTCGCCAACTAATTCCTTGTCAATGCCGGATACGGTAATCACGTTTTTTTCAACCTTGAATTGAATACCCAAGGGCGCGTCAAATCTAACCGGGTGCGAAAGGCCTAGAGAAAAAACCAAATTATTTCCGTCAAGCACGGCTTTGTAGCCGATGCCCTCAATTTCCAGTTTTTTCTCAAACCCCTTGGTTACGCCATCAACCATACCCTGAAGCAGGGCGCGATACAGCCCCCACAACGCCTGGCTCCGCTTGGTTTTTAAAATAATTTTTGCGGTGATTTCTTTTTCCCCGATGTCAAAATCAATTTCCGGAACCATGTTCCTTCGTAATTCTCCTTTGGGCCCCTTTACTATCGCGACCCCGCTCTCCTGCGAGACCGCAACGCCCGAAGGAATGATAATTGGTTTTTTGCCAACCCTGCTCATAAAAGTTCAATCAGTTGATTAGTTTAATAAGTTGTTGAGTTTGAGAGTTTTTAACTACTTTAACTGATTAAACTCGTCAACTCACAAAACTACCAAATCTCCGCCATCACTTCTCCTCCCAATCCGGCTTTTTTTGCTCCACTACCCGTCATAATGCCTTTGGAAGTTGAAATGATCCCAATGCCGTGCCCCTGTTTCACTAAAGATAATTTATCGTGAGGTAGATACATTCTTCGCGACGGCTTTGACACGCGCTTCACATTGTTCAACGCCGGCTCGCCGTTTTTATACAACAGCGCCACATCCAAAAACTTTCTGACTTTTTTGCCGCGCTTCTCAACCGCGCCGACAAATTTATGCTTCTCAAGCAGCGTTAAAATCTCAGCTTTCAATTTTGAATGCGGAATTACCACCGATTCGTGCCCGGCGCGGTAAGCATTCTTTATTTTTATTAACATGTCCGCGATTGGATCCATATTCGCTTCGCTCAAATGCAAAATGTAAAAGTCAAAATGCAAAATTTATGATGGAAAATTTTTCCGAAGAAAAATTTTCTTTCGTTCATTTTGAATTTTGAGATTTGAATTTTGAATTTATTACTACCAGCTTGCTTTTTTTACGCCCGGAATGGCTCCTTGGTTTGCGAGCTCCCGGAAACATATCCGGCACAAATGAAACGCCCGCATATAACCGCGCTTTCTGCCGCAACGAAAACACCGGCGCACCACGCGCGACTTAAATTTCGGTTTCTTTTTTGACCGCGCTATGACTGATTTTTTTGCCATATTTGTCGAAATTTTCGAGCTCATATTCGAGCGAAGAAAATTTCGCTACAAATATGAGCACCCCACCCCAATTTTGCCGCCAAAACAAGTAAATCGATTCTATTTGGACAACTTCGGGAAAAACAAGCGATGCGCGGTGGCGAATAGCCAACCCTTCCATGCGCGAAGCGCGTCGCCCCCGAATAAGCTACAAAATTGGGGTGGGGTCGCCATCCTAACTCTTAATCGGAAATCCCATGTGCCTTAACAGCGCAACTCCTTCAGCTTTGTTTTTTGCCGTGGTGGTTACGCTCACTTCCATCCCGAAAATAAATTTCACGTCCTCGTTCACCATCTCTGGAAATACGATATGCTCTTTGACGCCGATTGTCAAATTGCCCGCTTTGTCAAACGATTTTTCCGGAATGCCGCGAAAATCACGGCCGCGAGGAAGCGCTACGCCGATCAAACGCCCGAGAAAATCAAACATTCTTCTGCCGCGAAGCGTTACGCTGTATCCGATGATTTGCCCTTTTCTCGTTTTGAACGACGCAATTGCTTTTTTTGCGGGCCGGGGCGATGCTTTCTGCCCGGTTACCAGAGCAAGCACCCGCTCAACTTCTTTCATCTGTTTCTCGTCTTTGATTCTGCCGACGCCGATGTTGACCGTTGCTTTTTCAATTTTCGGAACTGCCATCACATTCTTATAGCCAAATTCTGCCCGCATCGCGGGAATAACTTTCTTACTATAAATTTCTTTCAAATCACTTGACATATTTATATTTATCTGCTATAATGGAAATAATGGCGTTATAGGCGATTAATATTGCTGAAAATTCTCAAAAAGGAGAAAGGGGAAATGTCAATCGGAGATGCGCTCTTTGTCCCAATAATGACCGTAATAATGGCAATGGTAGTAGCGCTGATATGGGGATTTGTAGTCGAGGAGTTTTTCAAATCGGTAAAAATGCCATTCAGCAAGATCTTTAACAAAAAGGTTCAAACATATATGTGGTTTTTCCTGGGTGTAACCGCATACTTCACGCTGGGACACATCTATGCGTCGTGGCTGGTATATGCACACGCGAACCCAGCGAGTTTGGCATCCAGAATTCTCGGTCCATGGCCAATGGGGCTTATACGTAACCCTCAAGATGACGAGTGGATTTTTCTACTTATATCCGCACCCTTCATCTTCTTAGTGTCATGGATCGTAGCAATTGCGGCGAACATCGGCTATTTTCTGTTTTGGATTATGTTCGGCGG
>JAGXAD010000119.1 GCA_018971745.1 Patescibacteria group bacterium | reverse complement strand
AATTGCCGGAGTGCACTATCCGTCTGATATTTTAGGAGGAATGATTATTGGCATTGCGGTTGCGTATGTTGTTTTTTTGCTCCGCCCGAAAACTTGAAAAAATTCCGGCAATTTTATACGGTAGAAACAGTTCCTTGATACGATATGGAGGCAATGAATGAACGGCGATTTCCGGCACTTCACGAAACGAGACAAATCAGATTTAAGAAAAGCAAAAACATTTGAAGATCTGGCGGTGATTGCCCTGCGAGTTCTCAAACGGATGCATCAAACGGAACGAAAAAGAGCGCATCCAAGAAACATCGGCATGGTTTCCGGGCCCATTTCAACCGGCGGGCTCGGCTCGCCCGATGCCAACATCAAAGCGATGCGAAAAACAATCCGCAAACTTGAACAAAAAGGTTATTGCGTATTCAACCAACTGCCATTTGAAGATCCGATGTGGAAAATTATAAAAACGCCTTACTATCAAGGAGAATTACACCTGCTTACCAAGTTTTACCGCCCGATTTTTAAAAGCGGATTCATCACTATTATTCATGTTATGCTAAATTGGAACACTTCTTTCGGCGCAACTTGGGAACACAAAGAAACAAAACGGTTCCGCATCAAGCAAAATCATCTTACTCAATGAATACTCCTCGCTCGCCAAAATAAAAAATACGCAGCAAATTTTAAAACGGCGCACGCGCCGTTTTTTCATATAAACAAAAAACCTTTCTATTTATTTTCATTTCTTCGCTTAAAAAATCCGCCAAAGTGATTTTTAAAACACTCGCAATTGCCTTTTGCACGGTCTTGTCAACGCCCGAAGCGGCTTGACAAGAAAAGGCAATTGCGCGTGAGTCCAAAATCCGCGCTGGGGATTTTGGACGATTTCAAAAATCACTTGGTGGATTTCATCATTTCTCTTTTTTTCACGCCGTTTCCCTTTCTCGAGACCCCGCGCAAAAACACAACCTCGTTTTTTTGCGCGTCAACATCCGCAAGCACCGCATCTCCTTCTTTGATTTCACCGCCAACCAGCTGCTCCGCAAGCCGGTCCAACACAAAATTTTGAATGGCGCGCTTCAGAGGCCGCGCTCCGTAATGCGGCTCGTATCCTTTCTCGGCAATGAATTTTTTCAAGTTTTCAGAAAATGTAATGCCAATACCTTTCTGTTTCATGCGCAATGCCACGCGGTTCAACTGAATATCCGCAATTTTTCCAATAATCTCGGGCGACAAGCTGTTGAAAATGATAATCTCGTCAATGCGATTCAAAAATTCAGGCCTGAATTGCCGTTCAAGGGCTTGGCGGATTTTATGTTTTAAGTCATCTTCTTTCTCATTGCGGCTCGCCTCTTCAGGCACAAAACCGAGACGCGCAATTTCGCGCACGAATTCCCCGCCGATATTTGAGGTCATAATGATAATCGTATTCTTGAAATTCACGGTCTGGCCTTTGGCGTCGGTCAAGCGGCCGTTGTCCAAAATCTGCAAGAGTATGTTAAAAATTTCCGGATGCGCTTTTTCAATCTCGTCAAACAAAATGACGGAATACGGGCGATGCTTTACCAGCTCGGTCAGTTTTCCTCCTTCCTCATATCCGACATATCCCGCAGGCGAGCCGATGAATTTTGAAACCGTATGGCGCTCCATAAATTCGGACATGTCAAAACGAATCAACGCCTTCTCATCGTTAAACATAAACGACGCAAGGGCTTTAGCAAGTTCGGTTTTGCCAACGCCCGTGGCGCCAAGAAATATGAATGAAGCAAGCGGACGGTCCTCGTCCTGAATGCCGGAGCGGGAGCGACGAAGCGCGTTTGACACTTTGGCAAGCGCCTCGTCCTGGCCGATAACGCGCTCGCGCAAAATTTGCTCCATCGTCAGAAGCTTTTTTAATTCGCCCTCTAACATTTTGGTTACCGGAATATTGGTCCAGCGCGCCACCACTTCGGCAATTTCCTCGGCACCGACAACTTCTTTCAGCAATTTTCTGCCCGATTGCAATTTCTGCAAAGTTGATTCCGACTCGCGGAGTTTTCTCTCATCCGAAGGAATGCGGCCGTAGCGAATTTCCGCGACCCGCTCAAAATTGCCTTCGCGCTCGCGCATATCCGACTCCTGGCGAAGCAAAGCAAGTTCTTTTTTGAGGCCGCCGATGAGCGCAATCAGCTCGCGCTCCTTTTTCCATTTTTCAGAAACCGTTTTGGTTTCGGATTGAATCGCGTCAATTGATTTTTGCAACGCGCTCATGCGCGCCTTGGCGGATTTTGTTTTTTCTTTTTTAAGCGACTCTTTTTCAATCTCCATGCGCGTAATTTCCCGCTCGGCATCGTCAAGCTCTTTTGGCTTTGAATCCATGTCAAGGCGCATGGATGACGCGGCCTCGTCAATCAGGTCAACCGCCTTATCAGGCAAAAACCGATCTGAAATGTAACGCGAAGACAATTGCGCGGCCGCAACCAGCGCTTCGTCCGTAATCGTAATGCCATGGTGCAACTCGTATTTATGCTTCAAGCCGCGGAGCATCGCAATCGTATCCTCAACGGAGGGCTCCGCAACATATACCGGCTGGAACCGGCGCGCTAAAGCCGGGTCCTTTTCTATGTATTTGTGATATTCTTTGAGCGTTGTTGCGCCGACTGCCTGCAATTCTCCTCTTGCAAGCGGCGGTTTT
>JAGXAD010000118.1 GCA_018971745.1 Patescibacteria group bacterium | reverse complement strand
TGCGGTTGATTTGTTTTGCGAGATGTCTCCCGCCCTTCTCGTAAGGGTAAAATGAGCGTCGATGAGGTCGTCAGGGCCGTTGCCGTGATTCAGCACCAGCGCTTTTATAATGCGGAGTATTTGATGCGTGTTACAGCTTTCCACCCAGACGAATTTGTCTTTTCCGGGAATAAGAGCCTTGTCATTCACGCCGAACGCGTATGGTTTGCCGAAATTTTTTTCTGACCCCTGCCCGATACATCCCCAGAGGTGCGCATTTTTTATTCTGGGAAGGTAGTATGTTTCTTTGAGTATTCTTCCTGTTTTTTCTTCGGTGCAATCAATGATTACATTTGCGCGATCAAGCGCTTCCTCAAAAGTATAATGCGGAGCGCATCCGACCGGCGCAAGCATTTTTTCGAACGCGTCTTTTTTTTCCGCGTATACGACAATGTTTGCTCCGGCCTGGGAAAATCTTTGGAGCATGCCTCGGCAATCTTCACGGGGCGTGTTTTTATGCACCATCACCTCGTTGACGCCAAGCTCTTTTCCCGTTTCAAGAAATAATTTGGCAAGGGGCTCTCCAATCGTTCCCATGCCGACCACTAAAATGTTCATGCACTCACTCCTTGTCGCGTTGGTTTGTCAAACATCAGCCGTGATTACTTTACCACTTCTGTCGTTAAAACGCAATTTGGATGCGCGGAGGTGCGGCTTTTGAATTTTGACCGCAATTTGTTACGCTAACAATAAGAATATGGCGTTAACATTGAGAACAAAAAACAAAAAAGAAACGCAAAACATTGCGTTTGCGTTGGCAAAGGAAATTGCGCGGCACAAATCCGAGCGCGCGTTTGTCGCGGGCCTAGTCGGGGATTTGGGTTCGGGCAAAACAACTTTTACGCAGGGGTTTGCGAGAGGCCTCGGCGTCAAAGAAAAAATAAAAAGCCCGACCTTTATTTTAATGCAAATTTTTGAATTGCCGCGGCGCAGGAAAGCGATGCAGTACAAAAATTTTATTCACATTGACGCGTACCGCATTGCGCACAAAAAAGAATTGGAGCATCTTGGTTTGCAAAAAATGTTTCGCGACCCGCATAACATCATTTTGATTGAATGGGCCGACCGCATAAAAAGTTTGTTGCCGAAACGCGCCGCAACAATCACTTTTTCGCACGGGGGAAAAATAAATGAACGGGCGATAAGGATTTTTGGCGGTCATACGGCACATCTCCGTAGCACTTGACAAAATAAATTAGTTTTGCTATACTGGATTATGAAAGCTGAAAGTTCTTTATTATCAATCTGTAATTAGGTAGTCATAGCCAAAAGATACTGATTTTCCGTATTTTCTGGCTATGACTACCATGGTGGTGGTCCTCTGGCCACGTGCCGCATGGCGCGGCCCCTGCTCAATGGGCAGGGAACAATCCCGACTAACAGTCGGAAAGGAGAAGCTGATGGCTAAGTATTCAGATTTGGATCTCGGAACGATTGAAGCGGTGGTGAATAAACTCGGCGGCATGGACGGCGTAAAGCGTTTCCTGTCGGGCGAGCTCGCAATCAAGGCGGCAGAGCATATTTTCGCTCTCTGGAAGACCATCAAGCTCGGCACAGGGCTCGTAACGGCTGACGACTTTCGTCGCGCCCTCAAAGCAGGCAACTTCCGCATCGGCGACTGGGGCAATGATATTCTCGGCAGGCGCGGCTTCACGGCAGCAGACGAGGAAACTGAAATGGACCTCGTAGTGTTGTCGGTTGCCGAACTCGGCTTCAAGGACGGCGCCTACCGCAAGGACATATACAAGCGAGCACTCAAGCTCGGCTTGGAGCTTTGCCCCGCAGAAGTCGGCCCCCAGTTGCGCCTGCAATACAAGGATCAGCCGATGGACGAGTGGCTTCGCATCGCTATGGAGCCCATCATTACCGGCTCGGGCGGCGACCTCGGCGTGTTCATCGTTGGGCGCGGCGGCGGTGACCTCTGGCTGCGCGGCGGCGGCGGCCATGACCGCTTCTGGATTGTCAGCAATCGCTGGGTGTTTGTCCGTCCTCGCAAGTAGTTCTTTGATCTTTGTTTCTTTGGTCTGGCTGACCTTTGAAACTCAACCCTTGGACATCCCCCCGTGTTAAGGCATCTGCCTTGGCACGGGGGCTTTTCTTTTGCTAAAGTAAAAACGGTAGTAGGTGCATACGCGGAAGATCACGGTTTTTCGCTACCGAATCCAGTATCCATACACCGAGAATATCCGCGATCACGGTTTCGGGTAGGGTGGTGTGTGCAGACACTTCAAAAAAATGAAGCTACTTGGTATAGGATGCTATGTGAGTTTAGCTCACGAATGCGATACAACCCCGAGAGTATTCAAGGGGTGGTGGCACGGAGGGTATTCTATACATAACCGACTCGGACGGCAACCTCAACGTGTTCAACGTTGAACGCGACAACGATGACCTCTGGCTGAACGGCAACAACGGCAACCATGACAACTTCTGGAATGACAACAATCGCTGGGTGTTTGTCCGTCCTCGCAACTCTCTTCATTTCTCTCCTTACTTTTTGTTGGGAGAGTTTTGTTTTATGATTTGACCGTTCCATCCGCCGAGCATCCGCCCGATGTCGTCTATTTTTTCCGAAAGCACCGCGTATTTTTTAGTATCAAACGATTTCGTTTTCCACAGAATCATAAGTAACACCTTAAGCGTGTCAATTTTTCTGATGGCGATTTGTATGTACGGAAGT
>JAGXAD010000117.1 GCA_018971745.1 Patescibacteria group bacterium | reverse complement strand
TTAAAAATCCCCGTTTTGTGAATTGTTGTTGCTTGGAATATTGAGTGAACATAGCCATAAAAACATCATATACGGCGCTACCACAGAAAACAAGGCATGTTTCTGATTTGTCAGTGCGGAAAAAAGGCGTATGATAAAGGTATTGTGCGGTACGGTTATGAAAAAACATTTTCAACTCGAAGAATTTAAAAAGAACATTGAGACGGTTTATACCGAAGAAGAATGGCTGAAAAGGATTTCGGGCAAAACCAAGCTTCGCGTTAAATACGGCGTTGACGTAACGAGCCCGTTTTTGCATTTGGGGCATGCGGTAAACTTGTGGAAAATGCGGGAGTTGCAGGAAATGGGACATAAAATTATTTTTTTAATCGGAGATTTTACCACGACCATTGGCGACCCGACCGGGCGCGCCGGAGCCCGTCCCGAACTTTCGCAAAAAGATATTTTGAAAAATACGAAAGAATTTATCAGGCAGGTAAAAAAAATCTTATTAACCAAACCGTCAGTGTTTGAAATTCAGAAAAATTCCCAATGGTACGGGAACATGAAACTCAAAGATTTTTTGGGATTGTTGCGGATGGTGACCCACTCTCGTTTGATTGAGCGCGATATGTTTCAGGAGCGGATTTGTGCTCATCGCGAGATTTATATGCACGAGTTGATTTACCCGATTCTGCAGGGATACGATTCGGTGATGCTGAAATCGGACCTGACGATTATCGGGAGCGATCAGTTATTCAACGAAATGATGGGGCGTTTTTTCCAGGAGAAATTCGGGCAATCTCCGCAGGTAATTATGACGACGCGCATTACCCCGGGCATTGACGGCAAAGAAAAAATGTCAAAAAGCTTGGGCAATTACATTGCGCTGGATGATTCGCCCCGCGACAAATTCGGCAAGGCCATGAGCATTCCGGACGAGTTGATTGTCCCATATTTTGAAGCATATACGGCGGTTGCGGATGCGGCGATTCAGAAAATTAAATCCGGACTTGCGCTGAAAAAAGAAAATCCAAGAGACGCAAAAATGCTTTTGGCGGAAAAAATTACGGAGCGGTATCACGGCGCGCGCGTTGCCGCGAAAGAACGGGAATATTTTCAGAAAATATTTTCGGAAAAAGAAATTGACATTCAGAATTTGCCCGTAAAAAAAATGCCGCATCAGTCGTACGCGCCGGTTGATTTGGTCTCAATGTTCGGTTTTTCGCGCTCGGAAGCGCGCCGTTTGATTCTTGGCGGGGCCGTGGAAATAGACGGCAAAACATATCGTGATGCGCACGCATCAGTTGCGGTTTCCGCGGGAACAACGGTGAAGATAGGAAAAAAAATATTGATGAAGATTGTTTAAACTAAGCATGAACATAAAAACAGTTCCGCACGAAACGGAACTGTTTTTATGTTCATTTGTCATTATTCTTCGTCTTCTTCTTCAAGCTCAAGATCCGGATCAAATTCTTCACTCATTTCTTCTTCGTCGTCTTCCGGTGTTTCCAAATCAGGATTTCCTGTTTTAAAATCATCTTTTTCTTCTTCGTCCGCACGGCGCGCGTCATCATCGTCGTTAATCATGCGAGGAAGGTAATGATAAGGGTTGTTCATACCTATTTTTTCAAGAATGCGTGTAGTAGAAAAAATTCGACCTTTTTATTGCGATGTTTTAATTTTTTGATAAAATTTTTGGTGATGCGCCGCGGTAATTGCAATTGCGGCGGCGTCGTTGGCGTCGTCTGAAGCAATGGGTTTGGGCAAGCCAAGAATGGTTTTTACCATGGTTTGGACTTGGGACTTGGTTGCGCGCCCGTAGCCGGTTACCGCCATTTTAACTTCAAGGGGCGTATATTCATACAATGTGGTACGGCAAAGCGCGCTTGTCAAGACAATCACGCCCCTTGCCTCCGCCACCGACATGGCGGTTTTGTCGTTTTTGAAGAAAAAAAGCTTTTCTAACGCAACGCAGTCGGGTTTCTCTGATTGTAATAGAGAAGCCGTTTCTTTGTAAATGTGGATAAGTTTTTCCGGCTGACCCGTGCGGGGCGGGTTGGTAACGGTACCGGATTTTATAAGCGAAAGATTGCGTCCGTCGTAGCGCACCAGCGCCCAGCCGACAATAGAGGTGCCCGGGTCAATGCCTAAAATAAGCATAGGAGCAGAAAATAGAATTTGGAAAAGAGAAAACAGAGTTTGAATAATCAGTTCTGTTTACTAATTTCTAAATTCTACATTTGAATACGCCTCTTGCACGTCTTCATGGTCGTTCAATGTTTCCAAAAGTTCAACAATTTTTTGTTTCGTTTCTTCGTCGGAAGCGTCCGTTGGATTTTTAGGAAGAAAGGCAATATATTCTTCCGCAACGGCAATGTTACCGTTTTCAACCGCATCGCGAAATGCTGAAATTTTTGCCGGCGACACGTATGCAGTAACGTCATATTCGTTGCGCTCGGTTTCCTCAGCTCCTAAATCAATAAGTTTCAATTCAAGGGCGTCCGTTTCGTTCGCGTTGTTTGTTTTTACCGTAAGCGCGCCTTTTTTTTCAAACAGCCATTCAACGCTTCCCGGGGTTGCGAGCTTCCCGTCATATTGCGAAAGAATGTGTTTGATTTCCGCGGTGGTCCGGTTTTTACTGTCCGTAACGCAATTAATTAACAGTGCCGCTCCTCCGGGCCCGTACGCTTCATAGCGGATTTCTTCCAGCAATTCTTTGTTGTTTTTTTCGGTTGCTTTTTTAATT
>JAGXAD010000116.1 GCA_018971745.1 Patescibacteria group bacterium | reverse complement strand
CGTAGCCTATACAACTTCCGGGGCCAACGAAACAATCTTTGCGTACCCACGCTCGCGAAGTTCTCTGGCAACGGGTCCGAAAATTCTTCCGCCTCGCGGATTCCATCCGTCCTTTGATTTTTCAACCAATACGGCCGCGTTCTCGTCAAAGCGAATGTACGAGCCGTCGCGACGCCGCGCCGGTTGCCTTTGGCGCACGATTACGGCCTTCACCACATCTTTCTTTTTGACCAATTTTCTCGGTTCGGCAATCTTGACGGATGCAATCACCACATCGCCCAAGGCGGCGTATCGTCTGCGCGACCCGCCCAATATCTTAATTACCTGAAGCAATCTCGCTCCGGAATTATCCGCAACTTTTAACATTGTCCGCATTTGAATCATATTTTTAATTCGTTATGTCGGTATTGTCGTCTGTTTCCTCTTCAACTTCCGCCTGCCGTTCTGCGGCGCGCCGAACCAATTTCACGACTTTCCACCTTTTTTCTTTTGACATCGGGCGCGTTTCCTGAATTTCAACGATGTCGCCCGCCAAAAAATCGGACGAGGCAACATGCGCTTTGTATTTTTTTGAAACCGTAATGTATTTCAAATATTTCTTGTGCTTACGCAAATGGTCAACCCGCACCACCGCAGTATCTTTCATCTTATTTGAAACGATTACTCCTTGAAGCGTTCTCATAAAAACTTAAGATTTAGCAATAAATTTATTTTCTCGCAACAAAGTTAACATGCGAGCAATGTCTTTTCGGATTAATTTTACGCTCTTTACGTTTTTTGCTTTGCCCTCTTTGGCTAAAAACCGCTCATGTTCAAGTTTCTGCCGATGTTCTTTCAGAAGCAGGCGCAATTCATCATTTGGTTTTTGCCGCAATTCTTGTGGTTTCAATTTAAGTAAAGTGATTTGTGTTGCGAACACTTTTGAGACAATTGGCCAACGGCGTTTGCTTGGCGTCCCGCGTTAAGCGGGACAAACGCCGCTGACCATTAGCGAGGCAGTCGCTGGAACTGCCGAGCGCGTCGCAAAAGCGTTCGCAGCACAAATATTATTTTTTAACAAACTTTGTTTTTATCGGCAACTTATGCGCCGCAAGCCGCATGGCCTCTTTCGCTTGCGCCTCGCTCACCCCGTCCATCTCAAAAAGCATCCTCCCGGGCCTGACCGGCGCAACATAATGGTCAACCGACCCCTTGCCGCCGCCAAGCGTCATCTCGGGCGGCTTTTTGGTTACCGGCTTGTCCGGAAAAATGCGAATCCACACCTTTCCTCCGCGCTGAATTGAATGCATCATGGCGCGCCGTGCCGCTTCAATCTGGCGAGCGGTAACCCAAGCAGTCCCTTCCGATTTTAAACCGAAACTTCCAAACGCAATGCTTGCCCCGCGATAATCAACGCCAAATTTGGGACGCTTTTGCCATTTTCTGTGTTTTACTTTTTTAGGCTGCAGCATTGTAGTTTAATTAGTTAACCAGTTAAACCAGTTTAATCAGGAGCAATAAAAATCCGCAACGAATGAAACAAAATAACTAATGTAACTGATTAAACTCCTCAACTTATTTAACTCTTCGCCGACTTATCGATGAATACATCCCCCGTATAAATCCACACTTTAACGCCAATAATGCCGTAAGTGGTAAGCGCCTCTTTTTGGCTAAAATCAATGTTTGCGCGAAGGGTCTGCAAGGGAATCCGGCCCGATTTCAACCATTCGTACCGAGCCATTTCGGAGCCGTCAAGCCGTCCGGAGAGCGCGACTTTCACGCCTTTCACCGATTTGTCCGAAGACACTTTTTCAATCGCCTGCTTCATAATGCGGCGGAATGGAATCCGCTTCAACAAATCCTCCACAATAAGCTCCCCGATGACATTCGCGTTCGTGTGAGGCGACTTAATGTCTTCAATCGTAATTTTAATGTCGCGCTTTTTCGGATAAACCCGCGGATAGCGGTTCTTCCAAATTTCAACGAGTTTCCGTTCAATGTCGGATTTTAATTTTACGGAACCTTCTCCGCCTCTGCCGATCAAAATGCCGGGCCGCGAGGTGCGGATAATAATATGAATGGAATTTGGAGAACGCTCAATTTCAATCGGGTTATTGTGGCTTGCGGAAAGTTTTTTGGCAAGCCACTCGCGCAGAATCGTGTCTTCCTCCAAATACTCCTGATATTTTTTCAAATGAAACCAGCGCGACTTCCAATTAGTCACTTCTCCCAGACGAAATACGTAAGGATGAACTCGATGGGTCATATCACTTTTCTTCTGAATACTTTTTTCATAAATTCTTTCGGCTTGTTTGACCGCGTTTTTTTGCTTTCGCGAATGACGCTTTGCAAAGAATGTTTTTTGCCGCCTGTTTCTTCCGCGCCAGCTTCGCTTACGGCCGCGCCGTCAACGCCTTCTTCCGATTCCGTTTTTTCCGTTTTTGATTTTTCTTTTTTAACCGCGGCTGATTTCTTACCTTGCTTTTGCTTTGTTTTTTCTTTTCCCGGCGTAATTTCATCAAGCACGATCGTAATATGGCTCGTTCGTTTGTTAATCCCGGCGGAGTGGCCAAACGCCCGTGGACGCATCCGTTTTAAAATCGGACCCCCGTCAACGAAAATTCGGGCAATATACAAATTTTCCCGATCAAGCGAAAAATTATGCTTGGCGTTCGCCACTGCGGAATTCAGTAACTTCAGCAAAAACATGGAAGATTTTTTGGGCAAAAATTTAAGCTCCGTTTGTGCTT
>JAGXAD010000115.1 GCA_018971745.1 Patescibacteria group bacterium | reverse complement strand
CCTCCACGCGATTGAGCACGCCGACGGTTACTGTTTTACCGCACACCGGACAAAGCGCGTTTATTTTTTTTGTTTCAGCTGGAGTCAAACGCGTACTACAACCCCGATGGCCGTCGTAGTGATAAATCCCCTCCTCCGGAAAAAATTCAACCGTGGATAAAAATCGTTTCTTGTCTTTTGATTTAACGGCATCAAGAATGCCTCGATATGAAAGTTCCGCATCAACGATATTTGCTTCTCTGCCAATGCGCCGCAAAGAATGGCTGTCGGAATTTGAAATCAGCGCGTATTTGTCCAGCGCGGACAGGCGCCAATTCATTGCGGGGTCACTAGACAATCCCGTTTCCAGGGCGAAAATATGTTTTGTGTAATCCTCAAAACATTCTTCAATCAAATCAAACCCTGATTTGGAGCCGAACAAAGAAAACCACGGAGTCCAAATGTGCGCGGGCACGAAAAAACAATCCGGATCAATATCCAACGCCATCTGCAACAATTCTTTTGAGCCGACGCCGACAATGGGACGGCCGTCCGAGCGCAGATTTCCCCGCGCGCCGAGTTTCAAATTAAATTTCTCCGCGGACTCAATGGACGGGAAAAAAATTAGATTATGGATTCTCCGCACCTTGCCGCCTTTTGAATAAATGCTTGATATTTCAACCGTCAACAGAAAGCGGGTTTGTAATTCGCCCGCTTTTAACTTTTCGCTTTTTCCGCCCGAGGCGGATCCGCCTTTGGCGGAAACTTTTAACTTATACAGGCCGCGTTCCGCCGGCTCCAAATTTTCTTTAATTTCTTTCATCCGCATCGGATGCGTGCAATCGCCCGTGCCCATTACGGTAATGCCTTTCAGCCGCGCCCAAAAATCCAAATTTTCCAAAGTCATGTCTTTGGAAACCGCGCGCGCGTATGGCGAGTGAATGTGGAGGTCGGCAATGATTTTCATACGAGGGTATTGTAGCGGATTTTGGAAAATAAAAAAAGCCGCAACGGGGTGCGGCAATACGAATCAAATTTATTTTTGGCTCCGTTTCTTTATCTCATCGTTCACTTTCTGTATAGTTTCTGACAATTTTTTATCGTACTCTTCAGAATACCTCTTAACCGCTTCTCGATCGCAACAATCAAATTCCCTGTTTTTCGGCCGAGGACCGTAGCATTTTTTATCGTCATCTGATGCATTTTGTACATTAACGGAACAATGGCAAATCCTACAATGCCCCCACCCGTGACCAAAGTAAGCGAAATCATGCTGAAAACCAGCGTTGCGTAATGTCTTATTTAAATCGTGTTTCTTCTCCACGACAAACCCTCCCCTCAACATGTTTATGAAAAAGAACTATATTCTTAAGTTACGCCAGTAAATTTATCCTGTCAATCACCTACACCGCATGCAAAAATTCGTAGGCAACGCCCGCAACGAACATAACAATCAGCAAAATCTCAATCGCCGGAGCAACCCGCACCGAAAACGGAGGCGTTATTTCTCCGCGCTGCTGCGCCGCGCGATGCATAAAAATAATCATAACGCCGTCAACGGCAACGGCAACCGCGCCAATCAAACCAATTACTTTAATGTAATCGCTTACTCCGACAAAAATTAAGATTAGGGGCAGGACAATCGTAATCAGCCACGCGGCAGTTCTGCCAATGCCGAAATCCGAGCGTAGCATCCGCTCAAACACAAAACCAAAGAGCGTAAATGAAGTGAATGTCGTAAGCACGCCAACCGCGAGTGATAGCGCGCCGATGCCACTGCCAAACAAGGCGCTTACCGACGAGAGCGACTCGCGACTTACTTCACCATCAAGCGCCCCAAGCATTGAAATTGCAAAAAGAGCATATATCGCGGCGGGAATTATTGTACCCCACACCACAACACGCTTGACTGACTCGCGATCATTAACATTCGTGAGAAAAAAAACAATATCGGGGATAATTGCCGCACCGGTCAAAGCAAACAGCAAAACGCCGTACGGAACAAACGCGTTGGACAACGACCCGCGGCTTAAATTTGAAATGTGAAAAAAACGAAGCGCCGCAACGCTTAATGCGGCAATGCCAAGCGCCATCAACGCCGTCAAAATATAATTCGCGCGAGCGCCAACCGTAAATTTTGAATACATTAACGCTCCGCCAAGCATCACAAATGTGGCAATGCCCCATCGCGCGTCAAACCCTCCAAGCCGTCCCAAAAAATCGCCTCCGACCAAAAGGTATGCGACAAGCGCTCCGCTAAACCCGGCAAGATACGACGCAAGTTCAACAATCCGCAAGGGACTGCCAAGATATTTTCCGACATAGCCGGGCAAGCGGTACTGCTCTTTGGTGCGAAGCGCGATTTCGGCAAACATCAAATTGAACAAAATCACGACTCCCAACAAAATCGCGAGTTCAATCAAACCGACCGCAAGTCCCGACTGCGCAAAAACAAACGGGATTGCAAAAATCCCGACTCCGATGGTCATGCCCGCAAGCAGGCCAATTGCCTGCAAGGGTCGCGAATTAAATATATCCGTAATCATTCTTCGTCAAGATGCAAATTTTTATCTTTGCCGCCGTGCAAAACAGTTTCGGACCATCGAAGCACGGATAAAATAAATATGCCGAGCATGGTTGCAAAAATCGCTACGGCAAACATTTGAACGCCAACCGCAACGCCGATTGCGGCCGACAGCCAAAGCCCGGCCGCAGTGGTTAAACCGCGCACTACGTCACCCCGCGCAAAAATCACGCCGCCGCCGATAAAGCCGATGCCAACCACGATTTGCGA
>JAGXAD010000114.1 GCA_018971745.1 Patescibacteria group bacterium | reverse complement strand
GAACGCCCCCAGTGCTTCTGCAAGTATCTTCCCTTCTGCATTTGGACGACATATTTTTCCATGAGCAGGATCTTTAACAATTGTGTAACCCTTCTTACCGCCAAATGGCCAGTATCCCGCTTCCATGCGGGCTTTTTGTTTTTGAATAACCTGCCTACGGTTTTGCTTTCGTTCTAATTCTCCCTGTGCCGCCATAATCGTTTCTATAAACCCTCCTTCGGGCGTATCTTCAAAATTAAAGTTCAAACATGCTGGTGTTATGCCTCTTGCACTAAACTCCGTTCTTAGCTTCCAATGAAATTGAGTATCCCTTGCAAATCGTTTAAGGTCATCAAAAATAACAGTGAAGGATTCAGTTGGACAGGCGTCCACATATTCCAAAAGTTCTCTCATGGCAGGACGTTGCCAAAAATCGCCACCGCCAGTAACGGAATCATGGAAAACTTTTATGATCTGCAGTCCTTTTTGTTCGGCAAAAATGCGACAGCGGTGTTCTTGGCTGTCTAACCCGTGCCCATCCGTAGCCTGAAGCACTGATGACACTCGGCAGTAAATTAATGCCTTGGTGCTAACTTTTTCTTTTACTTCAGTTATTACCCGCCTTCCGCCACGCTGGCGTTTAGGCGGACGCTTGAAGCGTCCCATGTTTTGTGATTGCATAGTTTTTTATTTCAAATTTAATAATATTTTTACAGAAAGCTTCCAGGAATTGTAGTCGCTCTACAATGCGCTGGTCTGTACTCATATAATCGCCAAGAAGCTTACGATACTCAGCAACGGATACGACCATTCCGTTTTTTTCTTGCATCCCCCAAATGGTAATCCGAGCAATGATAATATCAACAACCAGCAACTCTGAAACAAGGATAGAGTCGTGTACATCAATATTAAGCGTAATACTTTTTTGAATTTCTTCATCCATGTTTTTATTTTATTATGATTAATTAATAACCAAAAAAGAAGCCTCAACCGGTGGAAACACCATCAACCTATTTTCTTGTTCTAATCTGTTATTTTTATCCCGAGTATCATATTTACCTTCGATGTTTTTTCTCCCCTTAGAAACGAAATTTTGTCCAGAATAGGGACTCCCCAAGGAGGTTCCAATAAAATAGAGGTAATCAAGAACCGGTCTTCTAAGTTCAGGCGGACAGTCATCCGAATCGACCAATTTTTTGAACCAACGCTGAATCGTTTTGCGACCGAATTTTCTGGTCAGTACGACTTCGGCAAAAACAAGATAATCACTTGTTGCGATGGACTTTTTCGCTTTTAATTTTCTGAACTCAGCTTCAAATTTTTTCATATGTTTTGTGTTAATAAATAAAACCTGATTGGGGCATAAACAAACATCACTCACCTTCTTGTGGCAGGTGAGTGATGTTTGGTCACAATCTTCCACAAGCAGATTCCGATATTTGATTATGTTTCTATTATAACAAATGACTTTTTAGTCAAGCGCAAACCATTGAAAAATGTAGTGTTTATGCCGATATAGCGCTATATTGAGTACCAAAACCCGATTTCACTCAGAAATCTGGATTTTTTATTTTTACGCCCCGCCAGGAGCAAGATCGGCAAAATTTCCCGATACACAGAGAGTGCTTATGTAATAGGCGGTGGAGGCATGAATTCTAGGTACCGGGGAGGTCCTTGGCGTTTATTAAAACGCCGTCTCAGGTATTCCTTTGGATAAAACTTTAATATTTCTCGACTCCCTATCATTACATGCGCCCGTCCCACCCAAGCTGGCCGTGGCTTTTGCATTACCAAAGCAAAATCGCCCAGGTGTGGAAGCCGGATGAACTTATTTTTTCTCAATTCTTCCCCAATCACGCTAACCATGGACATATAAAACAAAAAGATCATGTCCGGATCGGCGTAATTGAATTCTTGCGAAATCAGACGGTAAAAACGCTTTTCATTCAAAAGCTCTTTATTTTTTAGATGCTTTGTAGGTGCTGTCCATGCCATAAATTAATTGTACAACAGTCCCGTGGTGTCTTTTGTCCATTTACTCAGGACGATTACAAAAAATTGCGAGAATTTTTTAAGCCATTTGAAAAAATGAATTGGAAATTAAGGCAAAATACCCCCAAGAAGAAAAAAACGAACTTTAGTGCCATACCTCACCACCCACACTCATCGCCAGGAGGTAACAGGAATGCCCCCTCCCGCCCTCATGCCATTTCTTTATTCATGATGTTCTCTTTCAAATTCAAAAACACCACTTGATGAGTGAAAGAATTTTATTATTTTCTCTTTCACACTCAACTCGTCGAACGGGTGTTTTAAATTACTGGCAAACAATGTATACCTTGAAAGTTCCCAAAGAACAACTCTCGGATCTTTGGCGGGCAAGGCAGTATCTCGGGCGTGGCCCAATTGCCGCACAAATCAAAAATGCGGTGAATGATTATCTCAAGCAGGTTGAAAAAGAAATTGGCGCACCAATTGCGGACATCGCAGAAGCAATCCAGCAACACGAGCAAGAATCAGCAAGAGAATAAAGAACGCCGTGTGTTTCATGTGCGCTTCCTTGTGGCGCATACCAACCGGCAATGCTAAACGCCGGAAATACATTTATTACATAACGTAGTTTTCCAAAGCCTAACCCGGCTTATTTTTAATTTGCCGGCAATGCTTTTGGATGCGAACCAACATGGGATATTCACCAATCGCCCAGATCAACGGGTCTTTTGATTTCGATGATTCGGGCAAAGTGTTAAGGCAGAATTGTTTAATCAATATCAGGGAGGAGTCGGTCGAAGCTGCTTATCGGCAATACGTGGAATTGCG
>JAGXAD010000113.1 GCA_018971745.1 Patescibacteria group bacterium | reverse complement strand
CTGCGATCACACTCCGGATGAACGCGGCCAATCTTTCGAAGAAATGATGGCCGATTGCTACAACATAACCGTAGAGGAGTATAAGAAACTACAAACAAAGGGAGATAAGAAGGATAAAAAGGACAAGAAAAAAAAGAAAAATGTGGGGTAAAAATCGTGAATGTAAAACTTGCATCACGACCCTAACCGTCCGCAAGGAGTTCGCTCTTTGCGGACTCTTTGTTTATAAATTCCATTCTCTCTATTTTTCCTCCACGATGAAGAAAATTTTTCATCATTTTTTCTGCCGCATCTCTTTTGAGACCATGAGGAGGCAATCCAGCATGGTTTCCGCCAACGGGCGGAATGGATTGCCGACGACTGAGCGAAGCTCGGCGCTGGCCGAGCGAGCGCGTCTCAAAAGAGATGCGGCAGAAAATCTATCTCGCTTTTACCTTTTCTCTCGCCTCTTTTGCAACCTCCTCGTTTTCTTCTTTTTTCACGCCCTCCTCCATTCGTATGGTCCCTCCCTTCAACTCCACATTGATCGCAAGCCCCTTCAATTCATTAACCAAAACATGAAACGACGCGGGCAAATTCGGTTTTTTGATGTGCTCACCCGAAATGATTGACTCGTAGGTTGCCGACCTTCCCAGCACATCGTCGGATTTAATCGTGAGCATCTCCTGCAAAGTATGCGCCGCGCCGTACCCTTCAAGCGCCCACACCTCCATTTCGCCGAACCGCTGGCCGCCAAATTGCGCTTTGCCGCCGAGCGGCTGTTGGGTAATCAACGAATACGGGCCGATGGAGCGCATGTGAATCTTGTCTTCCACCAAGTGATTTAACTTCATCATGTAAATTTCGCCGACCGTCACTTTCTGCGCGAATTTTCTGCCGGAGAGGCCGTCGTACAATTCAACCTTGCCGTCTTCGGGCAAACCGGCGGCGCGAAGTTCCTCTTTAATTTCGTCTTCCGTGGCTCCGGCAAGCGCCGGAGTTACCGCGTGATACCCAAGTTTTTTCGCGGCCCATCCCAAATGCGTTTCCAAGGTCTGCCCGATGTTCATGCGCGATGCAACCCCAAGCGGATTCAAAATGATGTCAACCGGCGTTCCGTCCGCCAAATACGGCATATCTTCCTCCGGAAGAATTTTTGAAATCACGCCTTTATTGCCGTGCCGTCCGGCCAGCTTGTCGCCGACCGTAATTTTTCGCAGCTGCGCAACGTCAACCTGCACTCTCTTAATCACGCCCGATTCAAGCTTATCCCCGTTCTCGCGAGAAAATATTTTAATGCCGACTACGCGGCCGCGTTTACCGTGCGACATCGTAAGCGAAGTGTCTTTTACGTCGCGCGCCTTCTCTCCGAAAATCGCGCGCAGCAATTTTTCTTCCGGCGTCAAATCGGTCTCGCCTTTCGGAGAAATTTTTCCGACCAAAATGTCGCCCGAATGCACTTCCGCGCCGATGCGAATGATTCCTTCCTCGTCAAGATTTTTTAATTTTTCTTCGCCGACGTTCGGAATATCCATTGAGGTTTCTTCCGGTCCGAGTTTCGTATCCCGCACGTCAATAACGTTATTTTCTATGTGGATTGAAGTAAAGGTGTCGTCCCGCACGAGGCGCTCCGAAAGAATAATTGCGTCTTCGTAATTCGCGCCGTTCCACGACATAAACGCAACCAGCAAATTTTTTCCAAGCGCCAGTTCCCCTTGGTCAATGCCGGAGCCGTCGGCCAACACATCGCCTTTTTTCACTTTCTGCCCCTTTGCGACAATGGGCTTCTGCCTAAACGCGATAAAATGATTGGTCCGCAAAAACGAACTTAAAGGATGCGAAATTTCTCTGCCTTTGTTTGATTTCAAAACGATTGCGCGCGCGTCCGCGCTTGCAATAACGCCATCCTCCTCGGCAATCACCACTCTTCCGGAATCGCGCGCGGCCTTGTTTTCAACGCCTGTGCCGACCAAAGGAGCTTCGGACCGAACGCAAGGCACGGCTTGACGCTGCATGTTGGAACCCATCATGGCACGGTTTGCGTCGTCGTGCTCCAGAAACGGCACCATGCTGGTCGCGATACTGATTGCCTGCTGGGACGACACGTCAATGTAATTGATGTCCCCGCGCAACGCGACTCCGGGATTCCCGTGAATGCGCGCTTCAACTTTTTCTTGCAAAATATGCCCGTCCGAATCAAACGGCACACCCGCGTGCGCGATAATGAATTTTGACTCGGCTGACGCGTCCATAAATAAAACTTCCTGCGTAACCCTGCCGCGCTCGACTTTTCGGTACGGCGTTTCAATCAAACCAAGATCGTTGATGCGGGCGTATCCGGCCAAGTGCCCCACAAGCCCGATGTTCTGCCCTTCCGGAGTCTGAATCGGACAAATACGACCGTAGTGCGACGTGTGCACATCTCTCACTTCAAAACCTGCGCGCTCTCTAGCAAGGCCGCCCGGGCCGAGCGCGGAAAGCCGCCTGCGGTGTTCCAGTTCCGCCAAAGGATTTACCTGGTCCATAAACTGCGAAAGCTGGGACGACATAAAAAATTCTTTGGCAGACGCCATAAACGGCCGCGCGTTAATCAACTGGGCGGGAGTAAGCGTATAAATGTCAAAAGTGCTCATGCGGTCGCGGATGATGCGGGTCATGCGCGCGATGCCCACGCGAAGTTTTGATTGCAGAAGTTCGCCGATGCCGCGGACGCGGCGATTACCCAAGTGGTCAATGTCGTCCACGGCCGCGTCTCCCGCGTTATTCAGGCGGATGATTTCTTCCATCACCGCGGCGATTTCATCCGCGCCCAAAATGCGGTTTTCTTCTTTTTCCGGGTCTTTGTTGAAT
>JAGXAD010000112.1 GCA_018971745.1 Patescibacteria group bacterium | reverse complement strand
GGAAACTGCATGTCGGACGGATTAAAATAAATCACATCCTGAATGCGCGATTCCGGAACAAATTTCAGCATTTTTTCCGCGAACTCGCCGTGCGGGTCCACAATGGCAATACCCTCGCCGTTTTGAATGTCCTGAATCGCCATATTTTCAAGAAGCGTGGTCTTGCCCATGCCGGTCTTCCCGATAATATATGTGTGCTTTCTGCGGTCGTTTCGTTTAATGCCAAAACGGCTCCGCTTGTTGCGATAGTTGGTTTCTGCAAAAAATGTTATGTTGTTATTTTCTTCTGCCATACAATTTTATTCCACCGGCAATCCCGACGGCGGGCTTGATTTTTTTGATTCAATGCGCGCCATCGCCGGCGTCTCGGCAACTTCGCCCGGGAAATGATACACCGTAGCAAGTTCCTCAATGTTCATAATAATCGGCTTGCCCACATACGGCGGATAGAAAAACGCGCGCGCTTTGTAAGAATCAAACGCCCGCCGCTTCAAAGTAAATTCGCGGCGCTTCTTCATCACATAATCAACGCTCGTGGAATTAGCGCCCTTGAATCCGTTCAAATTTTGCGTGTTAAACTGCTTCATACTGCCGGAGAGCGCCGCGACATTGGCGTAACTGTACACCTCTCTTTTTGCGAGATACACGAAACGGATGCCGGTTTGAAACCCGAGTTTCGCCATTTTTTTCTCAACCGCCGCAACCACTTCTTTTTTGCCTGGAGACAAATGCTGCATCAAACTTTCAACTGATTTTTCTTTTTCTTCTTTTTTCGGCTTCTCGTCTTTTTTTGGTTCCACGCCGGTGCCGATGACCATGTCGCCGATTTGCTCGGCGGTGCCGGTTATCATTTCGCTTAACATTTCAAACAAGGATTCCATGCCGCTTTTTTTCTTTTTCACTTCCTTGCCGATAAGTTTATGCACCAACTCCTCGCCTTTTGTTTTCCAGTCGTCTTTTGCGGGCCGTATCAAAATCTGAAACCATACGCGCTCCTCTTTTTTAATGGAGCCAAGCAATTCAAGAAAAGTTGCCAACGGGTCAACCTTATTGGTTTCGTACTGAATGTCTTCAATGACAAATTCCTTGTAGGTCCGGATCGGATACGGGTCCTCTTTGGTAAAAGTATATTCGCCGCCGTACAAATTCCATTCGTCATCGGGCAGGCGCGCAGGCATGTCATTCACATAATCCGCGACCTCGTTGATTTCAATTTGCGGATACTGTGCGTACATCAAGGCAGACACCATATTCTTAAAAAAACTCGGCGTGCGGATAAAAAATTTTACCTCTCCTCCGGTGCTGGCAACCTCCAAACTAAACCACGCGGGCAACATGCCTTTCCAATATTGGTCAATCAGGTTGCCCGCGCCGGATGCGCCATGCATACCGGCAAACACCTGCTCCATTGCCTGCGGCGGCTTTGCGATCATCCGCGACATTTTAATTTCCAAAAGCGTCCATTTTTGGTTAGTTAAATAATGCAACCGAACAAACGACTTCCACAACTCCCAAATAAGCCAGACCAAAAGCACGGGAAGCCACAGCCACCACACATCTTTTGTTAATTGCCATAAAACGCCAAGAAATGATTGCTCCATTATTTATAATTATACCACAAAACGGGTGAAAAAAGTACGGGCCCGCGTTCTCTGCGGGCCCTTGTTTATGTATTTGCCTTGCTGTTTTGCCGGAAAACGATAAACGCCGTAATCAATCCGCTGCCGATAAACATATAGATCGGGTAAACGGCAATTGCGAATGTCCAACGCTCAACCGCAAGTAAGTTTGCAATGTTGCCTGTAAAGAACAACGCCCAAGCGATGCGGTCTTCGCTCTCCGGATCACGGTAGGCCTTTCGAATAGTCGGAAGCACGCCCATAAAATCAATAAAAAGGTTGATGAGAAGCGCCACAAGCGGCGAACTGAACACCAGCCAGAGCGCCATGCTCATCCCTGCTCCCAACAAACAACATCTGTCAAATCTAGTCCAACCACCCACGCCGTACTTAATGGAAAGAGCCGAAACAACGACGGGTCCAATAATGTAGCTCACAGGAACCCAGATAGTATGGTTCGCGCCGGAGAAATAGTAGCTCGCTCCGGTCATAAAACCTACTACCGCCCAAATCACCCATGTTGCCCTGTTAGGTTTTGTCTCTCCTCGCAGGATTGCGAGGATATACGGAATAAAGGCGGCAAGGGAGATAATGCCCGCCACCTTGCCGGCAACCGCCGTGATGTCAGGCATTTTGCCCTCCTTTTCTTTTGATTTACGGAGTTATTTGATTTACTCAAATTAAACCAAAGTTCTTTTTATATATTATCATAGAAATAACAAAAAGTCAAGTGCTTGCGGAAATTTGTCAAATCCCCTATACTGTCTTTATATGAAAACCGGAATACATCCAACTTATTTTCCCGAAGCGAAAATCAAATGCGCATGCGGGCATGTTACCACCGTTGGTTCAACCAAAGAATCCGTGGAAGTTGAAATTTGCTCGCATTGCCACCCATTCTACACCGGCAAGGAAAAAATGATTGACGCGGCCGGACGAGTTGAGAAATTCAAACGGCGCCTCGCGCACAAAAAACCGACCGCACGAAAAAAGAAATCGTAATTTTTGCATTCGCAAAAAAACGCTCCACAATCGCGAGCGTTTTTTGTATGATAAAATGGATTTGAGTATCGCGTTGCGAACACTTTTGAGACAATGGGGAGGCGGCGTTTGCTTGGTGTCCCTTCCCAGTTTTGAAAACAAAACTGGGAAGGGACAAACGCCGCTGACCCTTAGCGAGGCAATCGCTGGAATTGCCGAGTGTGTCGAAA
>JAGXAD010000111.1 GCA_018971745.1 Patescibacteria group bacterium | reverse complement strand
TTTTCACTTTTACAAATCCGTTCTCATGCTCCGGCGCTACTTTTACCAGTTTTGCCGCTCCAATCGGGTCGTGCCCCGCTTCGCGCGCGTCTTTACGCATCACATTTTTTAATTCGGCGCCGCCGGCAAGCGGCGCAACATTTTCCGTATCCGCTTCGTTCAATTTATTCACAAAATCTAAAATTCCGGAAAGGTCATTCCCGAATTTTTCTTTTTCAACTTCGGTCAATTCAATCCGCGCAAGTCGCGCGATATGTTCAACTTCTTTTTTGGTAATTGACATAATTTTGAATTTTTACTAATATATATGTGATTCACGAACTTAAACAAAAAAGGAGGATAGAACCTTGAAAATCAATGTCCGGTTTATGCTTATCGCCGTCTTGCTAACTTTTGCCATAACTAATCCAACTTGGGCGTTTATCAAACCACAATTATGGGACTCTTATAAATACCCCGATACAGGTGCCCAAGAGCCAAAATCGAAGTGTGGAAAACCAGCAAACGAATATAGAAAGGAAGCAATAAAAGACGTTAAGATGTACCTATACTTGATAAAAAAAGAACCCTCTTATAAATGGCCGCAAAACTTTCTTTACAATGCCATAGAAGGAGAACGCCTGTATAGATACTGCTCTCAGCTTGAACAAAACAAATAATTTTTCTATCCGCCGACTCTTCGTGAGTCGGTTTATTTTTTATCCGATCATTTTCAAAAATTTTTTTTCGTTCAAAATTTTCACGCCAAGTTTTTTCGCTTTTTCATATTTTGAGCCCGGACGCTCGCCAGCCACGACATAATCCGTTTTTCTTGAAACGCTTTCGGATACCTCGCCGCCTAAATTTCTGATGCGGGCTTTTGCTTCATCGCGCGAAAGCGAGACAAGTTCTCCGGTTAATACAAAGGTTTTTCCTGCCAACTTTTGACTTTTCACTTTCAACTTTTCATCCGTAATCCGTACCCCCGCTTTTTTTAATTTTTGCAAAAATTCCTGGTTTTTTTTATTGCAGAACCATTCATAAATGCTTTGGCTGACCACCTTCCCAATATCGCGTATTTTTCCAAAATCTTCAAGTGATGCGACGACAATTTTTTCAAGCGACCCGAAACTGTGCGCCAAATCAATTGCGGTTTCTTCCCCGATGTGATGGATGCCAAGCGAAAAAAGAAACCGCTCCAAACTAATCGCGCGCCGTTCCCTGATTGCCGCAATCAAATTGGAAGACAATTTTTCCGCAAATCGTTCAATTTGCTCAACATCCTCTTGTTTCAGCAAAAACAAATCAGCCGCATCGCGAATCAATCCGTTGTCCAACAGGGCGTCAATGATTTTCGGGCCAAGACCGTCAATGTCAAACGCTTTTTTTGATACGAAATGATACAACCGCTCACGCTGGATTGCGGAACACTGTTTATTCGTGCAATAATACGCGACTTCTCCTTGTTTGCGCGCAATTTGCGAGCCGCACACGGGACAACGCAAGGGCATACGGAACTCACGGGCATTTTTCGGGCGAAGCCCCTTGATGACGCTCGTAATTGCCGGAATCACGTCTCCGGCGCGCTCCACAACTACGGTATCGCCGACGCGCACGCCAAGCCGCTTGATTTCGTCCATATTATGCAAGGTCGCGTGCGTTACCGTAACCCCGCCAATGGAAACCGGGCGCAGAGTTGCCACCGGCGTCAACACGCCGGTACGCCCAATCTGAACCAATATATCCTCCACAACCGTGGTTGCCTCCTCCGCCGGAAACTTAAACGCAACGGCGCCCCGCGGCGACTTGCCCACAATACCAAGCCGATCAAACAGAGTTCCGTCATTAACCTGTATCACCACGCCGTCAATTAAAAACGGAAGTTTTTCCCGTTTCGCCCCGATTTCTTTCCAAAATAAAATTGCTTCATCAAGAGCTTTGCAGCGACGCGTCAAAGGCACGGTCGGAAACCCGAGCACTTTCATAATTAAATGTTCTTCCTCATGGGTTTTTTGTCCCAGATCGGTTATCAAATCCCACGCGAAAAAACTAAGCTTGCGCGACGCCGTTATGTTCGGGTCAAGCTGGCGAACCGAGCCCGCCGCGATGTTTCGCGGATTGGCAAAAACCGGCAATCCTCTCTTTTTTTGTTCGCGGTTCACCGAATCAAACACCTGCTTTGTCATATACACCTCACCCCGGACTTCCAAAAATTTAGGCAAATGTTCAAGCGCGTGCCGCACTCGCGGATACCGTTCGAAAATTTCTTCAACTTCTTTATATTTTTCTGCTTCTTTGATACCGCGCGCGATTGACAAAGGAATTGCGTCAATGGTTTTTAAATTTTCCGTCACATCTTCGCCCGTTATGCCGTCTCCCCGCGTTGACCCGACCGCAAACATTCCATTTTCGTACTGAAGCGAAACCGCAAAACCGTCTCCTTTTGCTTCGGCAAAGTAACCGGAATCTGGAATCTTGAATCTGGAATCCGGAATAAATTTAGCAATCCGTGTTTCCCATTCGCGCAGTTCCTCTTCCGAAAACGCGTCGTTCAACGAAGTCATGCGCACTTCGTGCCGCACTTTTTTAAAATAATTCAACGGCTTTCCGCCGACGCGCTGGCTTGGCGAATCCGGCGTTAAAAACTCGGGGAATCGTTCCTCGAGTTTTTGCAATTCGTGTTTGAGCGAATCAAGCGCCGCGTCGGAAATCTCCTGACGATCCAGCACATGATACAGATAGCGATGATAATTGATTTCCGCGCGCAATTTTTGAATCCGCTTTTTTGCTTCGTCCTTAAACATACGGCACGAATCCTAAATCCTAAATCGTAAAACCTAAAACATACATAGCGTAATTACAATTCGTAATTCAGGATTCACGGTTAATAATTAAATCCTGTGTTGCGCTTAAGAAAGTTCGTTCCGT
>JAGXAD010000110.1 GCA_018971745.1 Patescibacteria group bacterium | reverse complement strand
CAATCCGTCTACTTCTTCTTTCAAAACCTTAAATGCTTGGCGGAGCCGCTCGTTTTCTCCTTCCAGTCCTTCGCGCATTTCTTTGGCGACGGCAAAAAATTCGTATGTGCGCTGTTCCAGCGATCTGATAAGTCCCCGGAGTTTTCTGACGAGCGTAATGTCTTCTTTGCTTGGCTTTTGCTGATGCTGAATCAGAAAATTCAATCTGTCTTCAGCCGCGGTTGATGTTTGTTTGACAATTTCAATCAGATCGACAATTTGGGTCCTGGTGTTGGAAGAAGAGTCCGGCATGGCAATCGTCTCCTTTGTCAATGTGCGTTGATTATCTTTTGCTATCGTACGGCATTTGATTTGTAAATGCAATAGTTTGATGAATTTGCGGATTGACAAAAAATTGCCTCCGCACTATACTTGCGTCAGGTAGAAAGGAAAGGGCAGTCCGCAAAGAACCGGATCATTCTATCCCTAAACCGCAGTTCTTTGACATGCGGAAACGGATAGGAAACATTGGGTTTTTGCAGGATGGCCGCTTTCTTTTTTTGTTGTTTGAAAAGAAAGGAATGAATTATGAAATTCAACGTGGCGCGGGAATTGGTTGCTTTTCCGGTTACAGTAGTCATTGTTGTTTTAATTTTTGGATTGGTATTGTTTTTCCTTAGAAAACGTTTTAAGCCGCTCTTTGAATATTGGAAAGAACAGCGGCCTGAAAAAATAAAGCAAAAAACGGAAAAGAAACGGGAAAGAGAATCTTTGAACGCAAAAGGGTTTGGATGGCAGAAGGGCATTCTCTATTTGATTTTTGGTTCGTTTGCGGTCGTTATGTTTACGCCGATCGGGAGCAAGGTTTTTTCTTATGTCAGTCCGCCCCCGCAGGAAATTTATGCAAGCGATTTTCAAACAGACCTTGCGGAAGGGCGCATTAAAGAATTTACCGTTAAGCCGTTGCAGGACGGCAACAGAAAAATTGTCGGGGAATATACGACCGGCCACGCCTTTCAGGTGGTTTTGACTGAGGATGCGGTTCGTGATTTGACGCTGAAGCTGAATGCGGCACCGAAAGATAAGAATAAAATTGTTCCAAGGTATAACGTTGAAGAATCGGCTGGTTGGTTTGTCGGACTGTTTCAGTCCTGGCTCCCGATGCTTTTGCTGGTTGGCGTGTGGATTTATTTCATGCGCAAGATGCAGGGCGGCGCCGGGTCAAATATGTCGGCGTTTCAATTCGGAAAGTCACGCCACAGAAAGGCGGATGCCGGGGATGATAAGGTAACATTCGCGGATGTGGCCGGTGAAGACGAACCAAAAGAGGAACTGCTGGAAGTCATAGAGTTTCTTAAAAATCCGAAAAAATTTCATGCGTTGAACGCAAAAATTCCAAGAGGGCTGCTCTTGGTCGGTCCTTCCGGGTGCGGCAAAACGCTTTTGGCAAAAGCGGTTGCCGGTGAAGCAGGGGTGCCGTTTTTTTCCGCTTCAGGATCGGACTTCGTTGAGATATTTGTCGGGGTTGGCGCGTCGAGAGTGCGCGATTTGTTTGAACAGGCGCAGAAGAGCGCGCCGTGCATCATTTTCATTGATGAGATTGATGCGGTAGGCCGGCATCGCGGAGCTGGCATTGGCGGCGGGAATGACGAGCGCGAACAAACTCTGAATCAGTTGCTCGTCGCGATGGACGGCTTTGAGGCAAATGCCGGAATTATCATGATTGCCGCAACCAACCGGCCTGATATTTTGGACCCTGCGCTTTTGCGCCCCGGCAGGTTTGACCGACGCATTATCGTGGATAATCCGGACAGCCGCGGCCGCAAGGAAATTTTGGCGGTGCATTTGCGCGACATTCCGATTGCGTCGGATGTTAACGTGGATGCGCTTGCCAAGCAGACGCCTGGTTTTTCCGGAGCTGACCTTGCAAGCGTTGCCAATGAAGGCGCTTTGCTTGCGGCGCGTCGTGACAAGAAACAGGTTGATAAGATTGATTTTGAAGAGGCGATTGAGCGCGTAATTGCAGGACCCCTGCGGCGAAGCCGCAAACTGACCGAGAAAGAACGGGAAATGGTTGCGTATCATGAAGGCGGGCATGCGATTTTGCGCAAACTCTTGCCGCATGCGGACCCGCCGCACAAAGTTACGATTATTTCGCGCGGCATGGCTTTGGGCTATGTTATGGGTGCGTCTCCGGAAGACCGGAACACGAGAACAAAGTTAGAATTGCTGGACGAAATTGCGGTTGCCATGGGCGGCAGGGTTGCGGAAGAATTGGTGTTCGGCGATGTAAGCACCGGAGCCGCGAACGATTTTGAACAGGCAACGGACATGGCGCGCAAAATGGTGACAAGTTTCGGAATGTCGGATGCGCTCGGACCCATTGCGTTTGGCAAGGGCCAAGGACCGGTGTTTCTCGGCCGTGATTTGACCGAGAGCAAAAATTACGGAGAAGCGGTTGCTTCCCAGATTGACCAGGAGATTAAAATTTTCATTGTTGACGCGTATGTTCGCGCAAAGCAGGCGATTGAAGCCAATCGCGACAAGCTTGATCGCGTGGCGCAGGCACTGCTTGAGCGCGAGACCTTATCTGCGGAAGAATTGGATGAGATAATGAAATAAAATTAAAAAATACGGTTATAACCGGGCGAAATTATTGCCCGGTTTTTTGTATGCCGTTTTTTGGACAAACCGCAACATTTTCAGTACGATAAAGAAATGGTGTCATACGAGAAATCATATCTTGAAATCGGAAACGCCCGCGACATAACCGACAAAAGCGATTATCTGCTGTATCGCTTTTTTGAAATTTTGCCCGGAGCGCTTGCGTGGCTGACTCTTGCCGGCATTTTTTTGGCATCGTGGCTCGTTCCGATATGGGCAAGTTTTTTTATTATCGCGTTTGATTTGTATTGGCTGATGAAAACCGTTTTTTTGTCGTTTCATCTTCGCGCCGCGTATAAAAAAATGCAGGAGCATATCAGCAT
>JAGXAD010000109.1 GCA_018971745.1 Patescibacteria group bacterium | reverse complement strand
CATCTCGGCAATTCTTCCTTGATGCAAAATAATGCCGCCGAGCAACTGCGCGTCAAAATGGCGCTGTTTGAGGGTTCGTTTTGCCGCTTCGCGCACACAAGCGTACGTTTCGGGCAACAATTCGTCCAAGGTTTCTCCTTCGGCAAACCGTTTTTTGAATTCAGCGGTTTTTTCTTTGAGCGCGTCATCCGACAGCGCTTCAAATTCTTTTTCCAGTTCGTTAATGCGCAAAATCAGCGGTTCCAGTGTTTTCAAAAACCGCGCGTTCGCGTCGCCGAACATTTTTGCAATGATTGACATATTAAAAAGTGTACAACAAAAAAGAGCTTTTTGAAAGCTCAACGCCGTAAAAATCAATTAGTTTTTAATCTCTCCAAACTTCTTTGCGGTTTGTCCTTTTTGGTTTATAGAGCCGTTTGAAATAATTAAACACGGCGCGCGCCTTTTTTGAATTATCGGAGGTGTAGTTGCAAAAAAAGACGTCCACGTTGACGAATGTTTTTTCCGGCCAGGTATGAATCGTAATGTGGGATTCCGAAACGATAATGACGCCGGTAATTCCGCCGTCGCCGAATTTGTGGAAGCGGCTCGCCACAATCTGAAAACCGGCTTTTTTTACGGTGCGGAGGATTCTGTCGCGCACCGCGCTTTTTTCGATAAAATATTTTTGTTCTCCCCGGCAATCGTAGAGATCCGCCAGGATATGTAAACTTTTTTTCAACTCGCGAAAAGTTTTGAAAAAAATTTTTTCTCTACGGAGAAAAAATTTTTAACGCTGATTTATTTATAATTTAATTAAACGCCCTCATTGCGAATTCTGCCTTTGCGATACAGGCGCGCGCCTTTATCCAAACGAATCGCTTTTTTAATTTCTCTTGTTTTTCGCTTGGCAATGCTGTCAACGCGCTCTTTATGTTTTTTCAGTTCTTGCTTTAGTTCTTCTTCCAGGAGGTCAATCACGGATTGGGCCGTGGAAGAGTCCGCCTCCGCCATGAGCGACAGGTGCGGACCGCTTACCCCGATTCTGCCGTGCCAAATGTTTCCTTTTTTGTGGTGGCGCGTGCCAAGATCAATGTCCAAATCAACATTGATAACGTCGGTTTGCCCGCGAAACATTTTTTTAAACTGCGAAAAAATCTTCCGTTCGACATATACGCGCAAGGATTCGGAAAGCTGAAAATTTTTAACTCGTATGTTATTGCTCATTGCTTTTGAGTATAGGATTTCGCGGATAATCTGTCAAGGAGTAACAAGCGTAAAAAACAAAAGCCCAGCACCTTTTGTAAAAGGTGCTGGGCGGCCCTCCTCGGCCAAGGGGAGGACACCGAGTAGGAATCAAAATCGGAAATATTTCAAGCCGAGTGTCTTGAAAAAATCGGTGCCTCGGCAAAGCCCGGACGCCAATCGCGTCCGGGCGCATCCCGCAGAAAAATTATTCATACGGGACAAGAGAAACTATTTTCTCTTTGCGTGTTTCTTTGCCTTCTTTGCTGCTTTTTTCTTTGCCATTTCTTTTTCCTTAAGAGGCGGAACAATCGTTTGACCGATCGTTCCATTGGTTACGGCAACCACCGACCGCGTAGTTGCCTAATGCCTTATCCGTAATGTTTGCAAAAAAGTTTTTTCAACGTGCTAATTGTTTTATTTTCTAATTTAATTTTACAACATTGCGCAACAAGCGCAACTGTGGATAACTCGTTCGGGAATATGGTTTTGAAAAAACATAAAATTTTCCCTCCGAGAAAATTTTATTCGCCGATTGCCTCGCTCCTCCGACCGCAGTCGGAGACCATGGCCGCTCGGCAACCGCAGCGTTTTTCAAAACCATATTTCCTCACTCATAAAAAACGCTAACCAAGCAAATTTTGCCTCCTCATTGTCGTGAAAACATATCAGAGGGTCGTTCGCCAAAACAACATACTTGATTCATAACAACAATTTGCCACTATTATTTTCGTTATGGTATACTTATAAAACAGATATGGTCCTTCGTTTTGTCTGGAAAATAGCGGCAAATTCGTTAGCGCTCTTTGTTGCGGCACATTATCTGAATGGGTTTATTATACGAGGTGGAATTCTGTCGCTCCTTGTCGGAGGAATTGTGCTTGCGCTTATTCACATTATCATTAGGCCAATTCTCCGGCTGTTGAGTTTCCCGTTTCTTATTTTGACGCTTGGATTTTTTAATATCGTTATTAACATTGCTTTATTGCTTATCGCGGATTATCTTCTTCCTCAATTGCAGATTACGGATTTTTGGAGTTTGTTTTGGGGATCAATCATCGTGAGCATCGCAAACATTATTTCATAACTAAATTTTAACCATTATGCGTTATCTTCCTTTTGCGCAAATTATAGTTTCCGTGCTGCTGGTCGCCGCAATCCTTTTGCAGCGCCAGGGAACCGGGCTTTCCGGCGTATTCGGCGGCGAGGGCAATGCGTATCGCACCAAACGCGGGTTTGAAAAAATGCTTTTTATCGGCACCATTATTCTCGCCGTTTTATTTGTCGCGCTCGGCATAGCCAATGTGGTTATTCATTAATGCTTTTTTGTCCGGAGAATGCCGTATTATATTTCTATTGTTGTTTGTTGTTCGCTTAACAATATATGTCCATGATTGACGGAATCGATAAAAAACGGCTGTTGTATCTGCCGCGTCTTTTTACTAACGCGGAAAAGATAATCTTCGGATCGTTGTTCGGCGTTTTTATCATAGCCGGCATTATTTTTATAACCGAACTTGTGGCGCGTTTTACCGTTCCGGCTCCGGCAGACGGCGGAACATACCGTGAAGGGCTAACCAAAGAACCGCGCCTCATCAATCCGATCTATCTGTCAAATAACGACACTGACCGCGATCTCACAAATCTTATTTTTTCCGGGTTGCTGTCGTACGATCCGTCGGGCGCTTTGATTCCTGATCTTGCGGAACGGTATGAAATCAGTTCGGACGGAAAGCAATATACATTTTTTTTGCATGAAG
>JAGXAD010000108.1 GCA_018971745.1 Patescibacteria group bacterium | reverse complement strand
CTTACTATTGTGTCATCCTCAGCTAAAAGGGCAAGAAAATAGCGGAGTGAACCAGGATATTTTTGCCTTATTTGATCTATCGTTTTTTTGTTCATATTTATAGCTTGTCCATAAACTCATTTATTGCTTCTGCAATTTTATTTCTCCGATAAGCCAAAAAATCCCTGTAGTTTTTCATTCCCCAAAGTTTTTTATCAATGGGGATGAGTTGAGAAGTAAGAGCATCTTTACCCCGCTTAGCCATTACTTCTTTTTCAAGGTAAACGGATGGTTCTTTGTTCAGAATTTGACGATTCGTCTTTCCGCCAATGAAAGCCATATTTGCCACCTCATTTATTTCTTTCTTTTCATAACCAGCCTCGTGCAAAAGAGATTTTGGAAAAATGTGATGATATTGGATAGTATGAGCCTTACCCATGTGCTTTTCCGATAGCTTCAAACCAGACCACCAATCTTTTGCGCCATTCTGCTTCAAAACAAAATAAAGCATGGAGAAGAACGGACTTCGGATGCTTCTATTCACCAAGTCACTTGAATCAACCACTGATTTTTTGACGTGCAGACGCAACTGATTCATCAGCTCATCCAAGCTCTTGCTCTTGAATAGTGTTGAGAGGTCAGCATCCAGAATGGATTCCGAAGAACCCATGCTATAATGGCCCCGCATATGAGCGAGGTAGAACCATTTCAACAAAGCTTTTTCTTCCTTTGGGTTTAATTTATCTCCAGTCAATCGGGAATATACGGCAATGGGGATCAGGAGGAACGGCGAAGACAAAAGATTCAAATTATTTATACCGGCGTTGCTTCTTAAAAAATTGATGGCAAAACGTAAACCGTCCATTGACGCTTTCCACGATTCTTCAAGTTTTTCTTTACTTATTTTCCCAACTGTTTTAAATCTGCTTTGGTGAGTTGCGTAAATCACTAGCATGCGTACTGGCAAACCACTTTCAATAATATAATCGCTATCATCCTTAAACTCACTAGCAAAATCCTCAATGAGGGTCATAAAACCCTTCCAGCGTGAGGTTATCTGAGCAAGTGCGAGATCAGAACTTCGAAGCTTGATGCCCTTAGAATTCACCCGTACAAAAATTTCAGTAACCTCCTCATAGGACATATTCTTTTCTAGTACCTGCATACCATAAAGGTAATCAGATATCTTTCTAATTTTTTGGAGGCGTTCTGAATATCTATCCCATCTCTCGTCATCTAAAGTTATACCAATAGGTTTCAGAATTTCCTTATCGGTCTTTTTAAAAATATCAGAAACAGGAACCCACAAAGGATTGTTTTGAAGAGCACGACTTGCAACTACGAACGTTCTTTTCCGCATTTCTTCCTGAATATCACGTTCCGCATCTTCTTCTTCCTCAACCTCTTCTATGTCTCGGGTTATATCATCTTCATCAACTTCAGTAACATCCGTTGGCGCACCTTCCGGATGCTCAAGATTAAACAAAATATCAATCGGTCTCATGCGATTCCTTACATGCACAGGCTCACCTTCTAAAATCGAAGATAATGATGTTATCCGCTGTTGCCCATCTAAGAGTAATAATTTCTGCGAGGTGGTAGGCAATTTTGTTGCCCTTACAGCCAATTCTCTGAGTTTTATATCCTCATCAGTTTCCCAAACAAGTATTACACCGGAGGGATAACCACGATAAAGTGAGTCCAACAGATCTCTTACACGGGTAGCAGGCCAAACATAGCCACGCTGCATTTCCGGCAAAGCAAGCTCGCCTCTTTTCACTTTATCTACTAATTCACGAACGCTAATATCTGTTTTTTGCATATTGTTTATATTTTATCTTAAATAATATACATTCATATGCACCGTATCTATTTTACCGCCCGGTACAAATCTTTCTGAAACCCAAAGAAGGTTGAGCGGATTTTCTCCACGCCCCCCAATATCATTTCCGCATCGGCAATGGCGTGATACTTCAGGTTTAACAGAATCGGCAATTTTTCTTCATCAAGCTCTTCAACGCCCCGGTCTTCATATTTTGCCAGCACGAATTCCAAAAATTCTTTTTGCCGTGCGTCCAGCCCCTCGAAAATCTTCGCCCTGGTTTGCGCAACCCGTTGCTTTCTGGTAATCGGCGGAGTGAGAAAAGAAATATACGCCAGAACGTCAAACAAATCGCTCTGCTCCGCATTGATCATTTTTTGCAATGTTTCAAGCTCATCTTTGCCGTAACCAAGTGCGCTGATCTTTTCCAAGAACGCTTTGCGTGTCGTGGGGTTAGACCATATTTTGCGTAATTCTTCTTCGTTCTTGAAAAACTCCGGCATGGCGCCAAACATATTGTCCATGAATTCCTGCAGGGAAATTGGCTTGCCATCTGCGCTCCAGAACGAAGTGGCGATCATGTGCTGAATCTCTCGCTCCTTACCATCACGCAACTTAATTTTAAGCCTCTTTTTAGGCTCTTCGGGCGGTTCTGGCGGATAATCAACAATAACCTCCGTCTCCTTTGGCGGTTTTGCGGTTTCGGGCTTTTCAACGGTTTGATCTATCGGCTCGCCGTCCCATTCCGGATCAGAAAAGTGGTGATAGGCATTTACAAAATCAAAGATGGTAAAAAATTCCTTGCCGTCAAACAGCCGGGTGCCCCGCCCGATGATCTGCTTGAATTCAATCATAGTGTTGACCGGCCGCATCAAAACAATATTTCGGATGTTGCGTGCGTCCACCCCGGTTGAAAGCTTTTGCGATGTGGTCAAAATCGTGGGGATTGTTTTTTCATTATCCTGAAATTCACGCAAGTACTGCTCGCCACGTGCGCCGTCATTGGCGGTTACCCGAACGCAGTAATT
Source organism: Patescibacteria group bacterium (assembly GCA_018971745.1). Classification (GTDB taxonomy): domain Bacteria; phylum Patescibacteriota; class Minisyncoccia; order Sungbacterales; family GWA2-42-14; genus JAGXAD01. The sequence continues at coordinate 181 of JAGXAD010000108.1, read as the reverse complement.
CGGCTCACGGCTTTCTTTCATTTGATTGATTAAATCTCTGACGGCAAGGGCGTGATCTTGCGTGGCGCAGAAAATAATCGTTTTTTCATTCTGGTTTATCTCATTGAGCATGATCCGCACCCGCTTGGCTTCACGCTCCTTAATTTCAATAATCCGGTTAAAATCTTCTTCCTGATAAATT
>JAGXAD010000004.1 GCA_018971745.1 Patescibacteria group bacterium | reverse complement strand
TCCGGATCTCCATCATCAATGCCGCCGTTGTTGTTAATGTCAATGCGGAAACGATTGTTGAAGGTGCCGGATGCGGTGGCATTGCCTTGGTTTTTAACCGTGGCTTTGAAGGTAATGGTTTGCCCCGCGACCAAGGTTCCGGAATTGACGGACGGAGGAACGGAGATGATAAGGTCAGGAAGCGCGGGTTGGGACGGCTCCTGATCAGTAGCCCAACAACTTAAACCCGCACATGCTTTCAACCTTGAAAGAATATTTTGCAAAGCCGCCTGTACTGGCGCGTACAAAGAATCACCGTGTTTGCTCGCAAGTTCGTAAGGATCTGCGGCAAGATCGTAAAGTTCTTTTTCAGAAGCAGACCCGTCAGAATATGTGTGTTCCGCATAAAGAAATTTATTCGTGCGCACCGCCGTGTAGCGGCCCGGTTTCAGCACTTCGCCGCCGTAAACTCCTTGCATGAGCAAAGCGCTTCGCCATGGCATTGCGGAATTATTAAGGAGTGGAATAAGGGACTTTCCGTCAGGCACTCTTCCTGATGCCACCCCTGCGAAATCCAAAATAGTTGCGGGAAGATCGACGTTACTGACCAATTGCGTACGCGTCTGGCCGGCGGGAATACCAGGCCCTTCCATTACCAAAGGCACGCGAGCCGATTCTTCGTACATAATTCGTTTCCCAAACTCAATGCGATGTTCGCCCGACATCCATCCGTTATCGGAAGTAAATATGATCACCGTATTTTCTAATTTCCCGGCGGTCTTAAGCGCGGACACTATTTTTTCCACGAGATCATCAACCGCAAGATATGTTTCTTGCCTTGCCCTGAATGTCTTAGCAATCCTGTCAATGGTTGCCTGATCAAAAGAGGAACGGTTGCGTATGTTGAACGGTTTATCAGAAACATCAGTTTCATTGAACGAAGGGGGCTCGGGAAGAAGAAGGGAGGAAAAAAGACCGCTGTGGCGCGGTGCGGCTTCTGGACGGCCGTAACCGAGACTGCCGTGAGGAGCAATCGGAGTAACCCACATAAAGAACGGCTTCGAAGAATTGGAGCGAGTTGTTATAAATTCAACGGATTTATTAGCTATAACATCAGTAGAATAATCGGAGGATCCGAAATTCACCACCGAACCGTTATCGCCGTAACTGCAGTTGAAATAGCAATTTTCCTGAAAAGGAAGCCAGCGATCCCAGCCCGGCGGGGGAATTGGTTTCCCGTCAGGCCGCGGCCAATATTGATTAAGATACTTCCCAATTAACGCCGTATCGTAACCACCGTTTTTAAGCCAAACCGGAAGAGAATTTCCTTCTGACGGTTTAAATTTTTCATAACCGCCGTCGGGAAACATATTTGAATAAACGCCATGATTGTGAGAAAACTGGCCGGTCATAAAAGTGGACCGGCTCGGGCAACAAAGCGAATAATCGGTAAAACTGTTAAGAAACCGAGTGCCGCGATCAACAAGTAAATTTTTGGTCTTCGGCATCACCGCCAATGATGCTTCATCCCCCGCCCGAGCATCCTCTTGGTCGTCCGTCATAATGACAACAATATTAGGTTTGGCGGAGACGGTATCGTTTACTGTAAAAGTATCGCCAAAAGCGCAATTGTTGGTGTCGTCGGATTCAGCAATGAGATTGCCTGGGCGATCGGCGCAGGCGTAAAGCCGATGCGTGCCGGCAGTTGCGGTCCAGCCCGGAGAAACAACCTGTTGAGTAGCTCCGGGCGCAAGATTAGAAGCGCTGTTCAGCGCCGGAAGATCCGGGTCATTCTCGTCAATGCCGTTATTAGTCAAATCAATGCGGAAACGATTGTTGAAGGTGCCGGATGCAGTTGCGCTTCCTTGGTTCTTGACGGTTGCCTTGAAAGTAAGGGTTTGCCCCGCGACAAGTGTTCCGGAATTAAGTGAGGGTCCTGCTGAAATGATAAGGTCGGGAAGCGAAGACGAAAGCGCAATAACAGTCAGCGAAGCGGTATTGGACTGCGCGCCGTTGACTGTCATCCAGCTGGCGTAGGTGCCCGTCATCAAACCGTTTATGATTGTCGGGGAATAGGTGATGGAGAACCTGCCGCTTGAATCAGCGCTGTATGACGCGGCATCGTCGCAAACCTGCCCGAGCGGGTCTCGGCAATAAATTTTAACGGTTGCATTCGGAGGTGCGTTGGTAAGCAGGGCGGTAACGGACGCGCCACTGCCTTTTTGAACGATGGCTGGAGAGATGGAAAATACGGGCAATGTCGCGGATGTTGATTGCACGGCAGACGACTGCGCCTGCTGAGCAGTTTGCGTTGAAGTCTGCGATGACTGTTGTCCCGTGCCGCAGGTACCCTGGCTCAAGTCCTTTTCGCTCAGAGTCGCATCGCTGACATTCGCGGAGAAGGAGGAGGGCGAAAGGTCAAAGGAATCATCTACCAAGACTCCTCCGCTCTTCGGGGAAACCGGAGGAACCAGCGGAGCGGATGCCGTAAGGTCGGTGTCTTTGGCGCTCCAACCGCTCGCGGAGAAGCTGATGTTTCCGGAAGCGTCCACTTTGAAAGCAAGGATGTCTTCGGTATTTCCTGCCCAAGGGTTGCCGCGTTTTGCGGAACGATTGGTCTGGCCCACAATGGCATACCCTCCGTCTTGAGTCGGAATGAAATCGGCCGGGTCTTCATACCCAATCGAGTCCCAGACCGGACCGCTGGAATAGGCCTTCTGCCACACGATGTCTCCTCCTTCGTTCAGTTTGAGAAGGAGGATATCGTCGCGGGTGTCGCCGAGCACCGCGTATCCTCCGTCCTTCGTCTGCTTGACGGCATCGGGCTTGTCGAACGCGCTTGGGGCATTCGACGAATACTCCTTGCTCCACTGGATGGCGCCGGAAGAATCCAGCTTGTACACGTCAATTGCCGCGAGATATGTTGGATTTGAACCAAAAACGAAGTAAGGGGCGCGTCCCACGACTATCGCTCCGCCATCAGCCGTTGGAGAACTGGCCCAATCGGTTTTAGTTGCATACGCTTTTGTCCATTGGATGTTTCCCGAAGCATCAAGCTTCGCAATTACCGTTCCCTCTACCTGATAGCTCAAGCCATTAATATACACGAGCGTGCCCACCGTCAAGAGATATCCTCCGTCCGGGGCCTGGGCAAACGAAGTGAATCTCGCCCCTTCCTCGGTTCCAAGGCGCTTCTGCCAGACGATATTCCCCTGGTCGTCAACTTTGAGGACAAAGGTGCTGTAAAATGAATCTCTCACATTATACATGTTGCTCTTCCATGTTTGCCCCGCAACGACGTAGCCACCGGAGACCTTCTGCAAGAAAAGCGGGTATTGATAATTCTGTGCGCCGTCTTGTCTCCCGTATGATTTCTGCCATTGCACGGCGCCCGATGAATCAAGCTTCACGAGCAGGAGGTCAAGACCCATTCCTTTGACGATTAATCCTTGGCTGTCGTAAGTGGTGTTGGAAATATTCGTTGCCGCAAGAGAGCCGCCGTCGGGAGAGGCAACGGCGCGAAACGCATGCGTGCCAAAATCGTGACCAATACCCGTGCCGGAATACCCGCGATTAAATATTTTTTGCCAATTGATTTTGCCGTTTGCGTCGATTTTTTGGACCAGGAGATCGGCGTAGCCCCCCCGCGTATCCCGGAAATTCGTCGAGCCACCTAGGATATACCCACCGTCTTGAGTGCTTGCAATGGTTGAAGCGGCGTCGGTGTATTGGCTTGCGTATAATTTCCCGAAAGTGCACTGCCCGCCGGACTGCTGTTGGGTTGATTGGGTTTGATTTGATGAGGACTGCTGCCAGGTCGATTGGGTTGAGGACTGTTGCTGAGTCGATTGGTTTGTTTGCGTCGACTGAGTTGAAGACTGCTGCTGTGTGCCGCCAAAAGAAGCAATTTTTTCCAAAAATGTCGCCTCAGACGTTCCTTCCGCAGACCAGCCGGTAGGCAAAGACGAATTGTCCCAATCAATGTACCACCAAATCATGCCGTTGGCTGACGCAGGACATTCGCTTCCGGAAACAAGATTGCATCGGATAACGCCGGTTGAACCTGTCGGCGCTTTAGCTAAAACAGTTCCGGACAAACCTGCGGAAGAGCGAATATTGAGAGTTACGGCGGTACGAACGGCATCGCCGTTTTGAAACTCGGAAGAACCTGAAACGGAAGATGCCTGCTGCTGAAACGTTTGTTGCTGCTGTGATTGTTGCTGTTGCTGTGATTGTTGCTGTTGTAATTGTTGCTGCTGTAATTGTTGCTGCTGTTGCAAATATCCGTTAAGTTGCGCTTGTATCGCTTCAAGTTTTGCCTGCAGTTGCTGAATAAAGTCAAAATTTTGGTCGGCAAACGCAAAAACCGGCGCCGCAAGCATTGCCGCCATTGATATTGATGCGATAAATTTTTTCATATGAAAACAATGCCTTTATTTCCCGGCGCAATTTGAGGAGGTCAAACATGCAAACGGAGAAAATAAGGTTAATTAAGAGTATATTGTTATGATATATTTTTTAGCTCAACTAAACAAAATTTTTATGCACAGAGCGGGTTTTGCGGCGATTTTCAAAACCACTGCCGAGCGCATTATTTTTTTCTGCGCAAAAACGCGGGCACCGCGTCCCATTCGGATTCCTCCTCTTTTTCTTTTTCCTGCGGCTTGCTTGGCGCCGCGGCCGCGCCTCCGTTTCCGTTTCCGTTTTTTGCTTGCTGAGTTGTTTGCACCGGAATGGTCCGCTTTACTTCTCCTCCGTCTCCGTTAAATCCGGTCGCAATCACGGTAATTTTAATTTCTCCTTTTTTCAGGCGCTCATCATGCACCGCGCCAAAAATCAATTTTGCGTCTCTGTCAATTGATTCGGTAATCACTTTTGCGGCCTCGTTTATTTCCCACATAGACAAATCGTGCCCGCCGGAAACATTGAACAACACGCCTTTAGCGCCGTTGATAGATATGTCTAAAAGCGGCGAGCTGATTGCGGCCTGCGCCGCCTGCACTGCGCGATTTTCTCCGGCAGATACGCCAACGCCCATCAAAGCGGACCCTTGATTTTCCATAATGGTGCGCACATCGGCAAAATCAACATTTACCAGGCCGGGCATCGTGATTAAATCCGAAATTCCCTGCACCGCGTTTTTCAACACATCATCGCAAATCTGAAACGCGCTTAGAATCGGCGTATTCCGCTCAATCATGCCCAAAATCCGGTCGTTCGGAATCGTAATCAGGGCGTCCACATTGTCTTTCAACTTTACCCAGCCGGCATCGGCGATGCGCGAGCGCTGGGTTCCCTCAAACATAAACGGCCTCGTTACCACGCCGACCGTAAGCACGCCCGCGTCGCGCGCAACTTCAGCCACAATCGGAGCCGCACCCGTTCCGGTTCCTCCGCCAAGTCCGCAAGTTACAAACACCATGTCCGAACCCTTAATTGCTTCGTGAATTTCATCGCGGTTTTCCTCGGCTGCCTGCCGCCCGAGTTCCGGATTCATTCCCGCGCCCAAGCCCTTAGTCAGATTTTTCCCGATGTGGATTTTGGAAGTTGACTTGTTGTGATGCAGCGCCTGCGCGTCGGTGTTAATCGCGATAAAATCAATGCCGTGAATTTTGGCATCCATCATGCGGGTAATGGCGGATCCGCCGGATCCTCCGACCCCGATGACTTTAATCCGCGCATATGTTTCTATGTCCGGTTTAACGTTTGGCATTGCGTAGAAGTTAGAATCTAAAATCTGGAATTTAGAATTTAAAAATATTCCGCATTTTTAATTTATCTCTTTCGTTCCTCTTTGCAAGTTTACAAAAATATCACGCTATGGCGTGATATACGCTTCAACAACACTACGGCAAAAAGATGCGGAGCCAATTTTTCACGCTGCTTGCCACTTGCGCCACGGTTGAATTGTAGAAAAACGGGTCTCGCCCGGACACGCGGTTCATCTGCCAGTGAATCAAACCGGATGCCACGGGTAAATCAAATAATTTTTCATCCGGCTTTCCGTGATGCGGCGACTGCGTTGCGGACGCAAGTTCCACCGGCAGTTCAAGCTCGCGCTTTGCCAATTCCACAATGCCGGGGATTGACGAAGCTCTGCCGATTAAAACAACCCCGGCGGGCAGAAGCCCGGCCCGGTTTATTTTTTTCAATTCTTTATGCGCGAGTTCAAAAATGTCTTTCAGGCGCGCCTCAATGATTTCGGCAAGCGCGCGATGCGAATAAGTTTCTTTGGCATCCGGCACAAATTCCGCAAGCTTGATTTGTTCGCGCTTTGCGATTTCATCCGGCAGGGAATGCCCAAAACTCAATTTTATTTTTTCCGCAACATCAACATCGGTTTGAAACACGATGGCGATGTCGCTTGTGATGTGATTTCCGCCGACGGGAAATACGCCCGCGTGAATCAAACGGCCCTCTTCAAACACAGAAAAATCCGAAGTGCCTCCGCCGATGTCCAGGAGCATCACGCCAAGTTCCTTTTGCCTGCGCGAGAGCACGGCTTCGGCCGATGCCAGAGGAGAAAACACAAAATCCTCAACCTCAACGCCCGCGCCTTCCATGCATTTCATCAAACTCTGCATCGCTGATTTTGCGCCGTCAATGATAATCGCCTCAACCTCCAAACGAATGCCTACCATGCCGATGGGATCCGCAATGCCGGATTCGCCGTCAATTTTATACGCCTTGGGAATGACGTGAATCACTTCGCGATTGGGATTTCGCGGAATCGCTCCTTCCGCGGCCGAGAGCACGCGTTTCACGTCGCCTTCGGAAATTTCCCCGTCCGCCCTGCCAACCGCAATCACGCCTCTAGATACGAATGAATTGACATGCGTGCCTGATGCCGCGATAATCGCGCTTGAAATTTTTACGTTCGCGGCTTTTGCCGCGGCCTGCACGGATTTTTTTATAGACGCGGTAACTTCATCAATGTCAACAACCGAACCCCGGCGCATGCCGTAGGTCGGGCTTCTACCCATGCCTAAAATCCGGATTTTTTGGTCCTTGTTCGCGGTACCGGCAACCACCGTGGTAATTGCGGTCGTGCCGATGTCAATTGCGGCAATGGTGTTACGCGCCATACATGCAAAATGCAAAAGTCAAAATGCAAAATTTTTGATTGAAAATTTTTCTTGCAGAAAAATTTTCTTTCGTTCATTTTGATTTTTGAATTTTGAATTTTGAATTTTCCGCCAAAACGCATTTCAAAATCAATCCCTCTAATTTTGCAAACCTCTTTTCCTGACGCGCGCCGTTCTCGTGATGCACTCCTCCCAAGTGGAGCATAGCATGAATAAGCATCCATGTCATCTGCTTATTTTGTGAATTGCCTGCTTGTTTTGCCTCTTTTTTGATAACTTCGGAGCATAGTAAAATTTCACCGTAATCCTTGCCGTAGCGGAAGGAAAGCACATTAGTTGGCTTATTTTTTTTACGGTAGAGCCGGTTCAGACGCCTTGATTCTTTTGCGGAAATGTTAATAACGGCCACCTCTTTTGGCAGCCGTTTTTTAATGTATCGCGGAAAGTACTTGACAAGTTTTTTATATTGTGCTAAACTAAACATAGGAGGTTGGTCTTTGACTTTAATTTATAAACTGGCAGAAAAACTGCCAAAAAGGAGCTGAAATGAATAATCGGGTAACGCGATTTGCGATGATACTCGTTGCTGGTGCGATCTATCTCAATGTCGGATGGGCTATCGGAACATATTATCACAACTATATTTTTGGGCACGAGCCACAAACATTTTGGCAACAAGTATGGTCTGCGAAAGGTGTCGTATCAAACTTACCCGGGAATAACACACCGGTACCGCTATACCATGACCAAATACTCTTTGCGCTTTTCTGGCCATTCCAATTTTGTATACTTTTAATAATGTGGTGCTTTCATGCAATGGAGTGGTGTTTTTGGCTCTTTTTTGGAGGCATTGCAAAACTTCTCGGCGTAGGGTAATTTAATCCGCGTCATTGACTAAAAACGCAGGCGTGCAACAATCGCATCCTGCGTTTTTACTTTTCAAGAATTATTTTTACCGCCCTACTTACCCGATCCCCACTTGCCTGCCCTTTCACGCGCTTCATTACTTCACCCATCACGCGGCCAAAATCTTTTATGCTTACCTCGCCCATTCCGGAAACGACTTCTTGCGCGATTTTTTCCAATTCCGCATCCGATAATTCCTGCGGCAAGTATGATTGCAAAATTTCCGCCTCATGCGTTTCTTTTTCCGCGGACTCTTTCCTGCCGCCCTGCGCGAAGCCCGCCGCCGCGTCGCGGCGCTTTTTTATTTCCGAACGAAACACAAGAATTATTTCTTCTTCGCTCAATTCACCCGACCCGCCCCCAGTTTTTCCTTTTTTCTCAATTTCCTTATTGTGTACCGCTGATTGCAGCATCCGCAACACGGACAATTTCAATTCATCACGGTTTTTCATCGCCACTTTCATGTCGCTCGCTATTTTTTCTTTGAGATTCATTGTTTCACGCCAAGTGAAAGAAAAAATGATTTTAAAAACACTCAAAATTGCTTTTGGCATGGTGTTCCGACCCGAGGTCAGAACCAAAAGCAATTTTGGTGAGTCGCCCCGACTGCTGGGTCGGGGCGATGTTTTTTAAAATTATCTTTTCTTGAACGATTTTTTCTCGGGCAATTTGCCGAGCTTGGCAAGCTTTTCCTTTTCTTTCAACAGCACGAGCCGTTTCAGCGCACGCGCTTTTTTGGCGCGCCTGGTCGGCGGCTTGATAAAATAGCGTCCCTTGCGGGACTTGATTAACACGCCCGACTGCTGAATGCGCCGCGTAAAACGGCGGAGCATTGAACCGATTGTTTCCCGTTCTTTTCGTTTGACGTAAACCATATTCGCTTTGCTCAAAGTCAAAACTCAAAATGCAAAAGTCAAAATGAACGAAAGAAAATTTTTCTTTGGAAAAATTTTCCAACCATAGTTTTGACTTTTGATTTTTGAATTTTGACTTATCGTTAAACTCTAAATTTATCCGGATTCTCCTTGTTTCCCCATCCGCCGAGCAAATGCAAATGCAAATGGTCAATCACCTGCCCGCCTTCCCTGCCGACGTTAAACACCAATTTGTATCCGCGCAATCCCTTATCCGCGGCGATTTGTTTCGCGCGATATATCAATTGAACAATGATGTCGCTGTGATTTGCTTTCAAATGCGCAATGGATTCAATATGCGCTTTCGGAATCACGAGAATGTGCACCGGCGCCGAAGGACTGGCGTCTTTAAATGCCTTGATATCAGCGTCCTCGTAGACGGTTTCGGACGCGATTCCCCCTGCCGCAATTGCGCAAAAAATACAATCCATAATCGCTGACGCTCAAATGTAAAATGCAAAAGTCAAAATGTAAAATTTTGGGATGAAAAATTTTTCCGAAGAAAAATTTTTTTTCCTTATATTTTGATTTTTGAAATTTGAATTTTGAATTTATCGTCTTAATTTCTGCTTCAAAATCTCAATCAATTTTTCCTGCAAGACAGTTTCCTGCGTGCCGGATGACATTTCGCGGATAATTACGGTTCCGTCAATCGCCTCTTTTTGGCCGAGAATCAGAGCATACTCGCTTGCGGCCCTGTCCGCAAGCTTTAACTGCGACTTAATGCTGTCTTTGCCGAGCGATTCCGCGATTGCGATATTCGCGCGCCGCAACATCTCAATAATTTTAAAACTTTTTTTCTTTGCGAGCTCGCCCAAGTGCACAAAAAACAATTTTTGCCGCGACGATGCCGGAATTTTTACCTGCTGCTGCTTCATTGCATACGCAAGCCGCTCCATGCCAAGCGCCATGCCGACTCCGGGCGTAGGCCTGCCGCCCAACAATTCAACCAAATAATCATACCTGCCTCCGCCTCCTAACGCAAGCGGCTCTTTGCCGGCTTTTTCTTCTTTAATCGGAACCTCGGTCACAACATTTTCTTCCTCATCTTCTTCTTTTTTCTCGTCTCCGGCATTGCGGTTTTCGGCATTGATCGAAGGAAGCGCCTCACGGGCAACTTCCGGCTCCGACGCGGCAACATAAGTGCTTGCAATTTCAAACACGGTGCGCGAATAATAATCAAGACCGCGCACGAGGTAGGGGTTCAACATGTACGCAACGCCAATCTCGTCCAAAAATTCAAGCAGTACCGTAAAATGATTTTTGCACGCCTCGCATAAGTGGTCTAAAATCTGCGGAGCTGATTTTTTTACCGTAACGCATTTTTCCTCTTTGCAATCCAAAAGTCGCAAGGGATTGTCTTTATAACGCCGTTTGCAATCCTTGCAAAGCCCGCGCACGCGCGAGCGGTAATACCCGGAAAGGGCCGAGCGATACTTCGGCCGGCATTCGCGGCACCCCACGCTGTTTACGTAAAACAAAATATCTTTCAGCCCCAACTCGGACAGAAATAAAGAGCAGACCTGAAAAATTTCCGCGTCCGCGATTGCGGATTCTTCTCCCAGCAATTCAAGCCCCCATTGGTGAAACTCGCGGTATCTGCCGCGCTGTGGCGATTCGTGCCGAAAAAACGAGCCGCGGTAATACAGCTTCACGGGCTGAGGCAAATTCAGAAATCCGTTTTCAATGTAGGATCGCGCAATGGGCGCCGTGCCTTCGGGACGAAGCGTCAAAGCGTCCCCGCCGCGCGTCTTAAACGAATACATTTGTTTTTCGACAATATCGGAAGTCGGCCCAACCGTGTGCAAAAACAAATCGGTTGATTCAAGGTGCGGCGTGTCAATCCGCTCAAAACCGTAATACGACGCAAGCGTCTGCGAAACCGTACGGATGCGATCCCAATATTTTTGGTCCTGCGGCAAAATGTCGTGCGTTCCGCGCGGCGTCTGAAATATTTTCAGTTTTTGTTTTTTGTTAGGCATATTCGCTGACGCTCAAATTAATTTTCAGTTGCCAATTTACAATTTTCATTGAATGTTTAATTTTCAAAACTCTTGTAAATATCGCTATTTGAAAATTAGGTCATTGAAAATTTATTGAAAATTGAGAATTAAAAATTGAAAATTATCTTTTTACTATTTTGTGTCTTACATTACGGATTCATATGGCTCGGTTCTCTGATCAATCCGATTTCCGAAATAGGCCATGCGCGAAGCAAAACTCTGCCGGTAATGAACCTGCGGTCCACCGGTCCCCACACGCGCGAATCGGAACTCCGCTCGCGGTTGTCGCCAAGCACGAAATACTGCTGCTCCGAAAGCCGGATTATTTTATCGCCGCTCGTAAGCAAACCCTGCGGCAAATACGGCTCCTGCAAAACAAATCCGTCCGGATGCGATGCGTTGTAAATCATTACTTTGCCGTTTTTAATTTCAACGCGCTCCCCGGGCAAGCCAATCACGCGCTTGATGAAAAATTCGCTCGGATTCAGCGGATAGCGGAACACCACCACCTCGCCGCGCTCCGGGCTCCTGAAATAATACGAGGTCTCGTCAATAATCAGATATTGCGTGTCCTCAAAATTCGGCTCCATGGACGCGCCCTTCACGATAAACGGCTGCGCAATAAAATAGCGAATGGGTATCGCAATCATTGCCGCGACCAAAACGATTTTCAAAATTTCCCATGCCTCAACGAGAAATCCTGATTTTGAATCGTGGTCTTGCGCGGGAATTGTATCTTGTTTCAAATTGTTTTCCTCCATTTTAATAAGTATATATGAAATTTTTTGCCATTGCAAGGGCGCTTCGGAAAACGGCTTTTGAAAATCGTTTCAAAACCCCTGCGAGGTTTTGAAACTCACGCGAAATTGCTTTTGGTTGTCAAGGTCGCTTCGCTCCCTATGACAACACCGTGCCAAAAGCAATTTCAAGTGTTTTCAAAAGCCGTTTTCTTCCACTACGATAACACCTCTACTGAAAAATCTAATCAAAATTGTTTTTTCTATGAGAAAAGGTTAAACTAAAAGAAGTATGAAAAAAGAGACAAAAGAAATAATAGTCGCCATATTCGGTGTCAGTTTGATTATTTTATCCTTTTTAGGCTATTGGTATTCAATTTTTATTTTCTTGATTCTTTTACTTTCTTTACCAAAAACAAGGGAAGAAAAAGCTGAATCATTAAAATGGAAATTGCTGTTTCATTTATTTCAAAAACGGGACTGGAAAGACAAAGAAAAAGTAAAACAACAACTTGGAAAAGAACTGGAAGAAATGAAACAAATTTCGGATGAAATAGAGAAGGAATAAACTTATGATTTTATTTATCGGCCTGGGAAATCCGGGCAGACAATACGAACATACGCGGCATAATGTCGGCAGGGAAACATTAATGCGCTGGGCAGAAAAAAATGATTTGCCCGATTTTGAGTTTAACAAAAAATTAAAGGCGCTGGTGCTGAAAGAAAAAAAGTTTATCCTTGTTTTACCTGAAACCTTTATGAATAAATCCGGAAATGCCGCTGGCATTGCGGCAAGATTTTTCAAAGTCAAACCGAACAACATTATCGTTCTACACGATGATGCGGATTTAGAACTTGGTAGAACCAAACTCTCGTTTAACCGCCATGCCGCAGGGCACAAAGGCGTGGAATCAATAAAGCGCGCCTTGAAAACCTGGAAATTCTGGCGGCTTCGCATCGGCATTCAAAAGAAAAAACGAATGGATGCAATGAAACTTGTTTTGCAAAAATTTTCTCCTGCCGAAGAAGCCACACTCAAAAAAACGCAGAAAAAAATTTTTGAAGGATTGGATACGGTTATAAAAGAAAACCCGGACATCGCAATGAATTTTCTGAATCAAAACTAACTTTTTTCTATCAAAAACTCGTAATTCCTTATCGGCTAATTCGCACGAATTAGCCGATAAACATAATTGAAAAAACAAAAACCGGTTATGAAAACCGGCTATTTCATTTTTTATGCGCAATGCGATAAACTGGCGGATTGGAATTATTTCGCCACCACAGATACGCGCCAACAATACAGCCAAACGGAACGCTTAACGCAAGCCACATTATGGAAATGAGGAAAGCGGTTCCCGCGCTTGCGCCGAGCCAATAAAAGGGAAGGGCAAAAACAATAACGGCACAACAGACGGCGGCGAACCAAATAAAAACAATATTCTTTTCCGCGTTATTTTTTTTCATGGCATTCAGCTTGTCGTCGAGTAACATACTTGGCGCATTCAAGCGCCGCAACGCGCACTAAGATTCCGCCGTAAATAATCGCCACGCCGGTAAAACAAATTTGTGCTACCGCAAGCTCAAACACGGCAAACCTCCGTATTCTTTTGACAAATATCCGAAAACATACTATCATAAATCGGAAAAAGATGCAAAAGGAACGGCATGAATTTGTGGTAGCGGCAATCATCCCCCAATTTTTGGAGCGGGGCGTTTTGTGGTTTAAAGAAAACAAAGAAAAAGTAAAAGCCGCGGTAAAAACCCAGCCCTTTTGGAAACAAAATATTTTGGTTCTTGAAAAAGACCGCGTCATAAAACCGTCAGAGCTTTTGCGGATTATCGGCGATTTCGGATATGAGCGCGCACGAATAATTTTCGGCAAAGGCGAATTTGCCCAGCGGGGCAACATCATTGACATCTGGCCGATCAACGAAGAAAAATTATTTCGCATAGAATTTTTCGGAAACAAAATAGAAAACATTATCGCGCTTGAAAAAGATGCGGCGCTGCCTGAACGCAAAAATTTCAAACGGCATCAAACTTCAAAAGAATTTAGCGCGGGCAACTATGTGGTGCACCTTGATCACGGCATCGGCATATTTAAAGAAATCCGCGACAATTATTTTGTTGTAGAATATGCGCCGCCGCGAATCGGCGCGGAATCCGATCTCCTTAAAGTGCCGCTGGAACAAAAAAAACGATTATCGCCTTATGTCGGATTTGAAACGCCGACGATTCACCGCCTCGGCGGAACAACATGGCTTACCGTAAAAAAGAAAGCAAAAGAATCCGCCGAAAAATTGGCGCAGGAATTGGTCGCGCTCTATGCAAAACGGGAATGCGCAGAGCGCATGCCGTACGCCGAAGATGATATGGAAAAAGAATTTGCCGGTTTGTTTGAATATGCGGAAACGCCCGACCAGTTGCGGGCGCTCAAAGAAATTTTTCATGATCTTGAGCGGCCGCGCCCCATGGACAGAATCCTTTGCGGAGACGTTGGATTCGGCAAAACCGAAATTGCCATGCGAGCCGCGTTTCGCGCGGTACTCAACAATAAACAAGTTGCCCTCATTGCGCCAACCGCCATTCTTGCCGAAGAACATCTGCGCACGTTTCAAAACCGATTCGCGCATTTTCCAGTCAAAATTGCTTCGCTCTCACGGCTTACCAAACCGCGCGAAGCAAAATCAATGCTTGGAAAATTAAAAAACGGAGAGATTGACATTGTCATCGGCACGCACCGCTTGTTAAGCCGAGATGTCGCGTTTAAAAACATTGGGTTGATTGTTGTTGATGAGGAACAGCGGTTCGGCGTGAAGCAAAAAGAAAAATTTAAAAGCATGCGAAGCGAAATTGACATTCTGTCGCTTTCCGCAACTCCAATTCCGCGAACTTTGCATTTGGCGTTGGCGCGCCTGCGCGACATCTCGGTGATTGAAACTCCGCCCGAAGGAAGAGTCGCCGTTAAAAATTTTGTGCTTCCTTATTCCGCAAAAACCATACGACGCGCAATTGAAAATGAACTTGCGAGGAACGGACAAATTTATTTTTTGCATAACCGCGTTGAAACCATTGCTCTGGCGCGCGAAAAACTGATACGGCTGTTGAAACACATTCCGCATGCCCATATTGAAATCATCCACGGCAGAATGCCGGAGCAGGAAATGATGCGCTCTCTTGAAAAATTCCGCAATCGCGAATGCAACATTTTGCTTGCCACAACCATCATTGAAAACGGCCTTGATTTTTCAAACGCAAATACGCTCATCGTAGACAATGCCGCGCGGCTTGGGCTCGCGCAGGCGTATCAAATCCGCGGCAGAATCGGCCGAGGCAATGAACAAGCATACGCATATTTTTTCTACCGTTCGCAACATCTTACCGAATCCGCATTGCAGCGCCTCACGGCACTCCAGGAGTTTGAAGAACTCGGCTCCGGATACGGCATTGCGCTTCGCGATCTTGAAATCCGCGGGTCCGGCAATGTGCTTGGCAGGGAACAATCCGGCGCCATCAACAAAGTCGGTTTGAATTTGTACTCGCAAATTCTTGCCGATGCGGTTGAACAATTCGGGCATCGCTGACAAAAAAACAAAAAAGGCAGAAAATTTTTTCTGCCTTGTTTTAAAAAT
>JAGXAD010000003.1 GCA_018971745.1 Patescibacteria group bacterium | reverse complement strand
CTGGTATCGCAGCCATTACCGGAAAGGTCTCCGGATTCGTTGTGCTTGATCTTGACGCAAAACACAGCCGTTCATCAGAAGAATTGCGAAAAAAGGGTTTCAACATTCCTTCGACCACATGTGCGCGGAGCGGTGGAGGTGGAGAACATCATCTCTTCAAATATCCTAATCAGCGTTTTAAGAACCGCACTGGTGATTTTTTAGACGAAGGCGTCGATTTTAAAACTGATGGCGGATACATAATCGTGGCACCGTCGATACATGAGAGCGGAAAAGCATATGAATGGATGGTTCCGCCGGAAGAAGGCACTGCAGAAATGCCTGAATGGTTGATTGAGAAGCTGCATGAAGCGGAGAACAGGAAGACGGATTGGAGAACACTCTTAACGCATGATGTATCTGAAGGCATGCGTCATACTGTCGCAATTTCTATTGCCGGAGGATTGCTATACGCTACTGACCCCGATCAATGGGATACAGTAGCGTGGTCCCGCCTACAAAAATGGAACAACGAACATTGTAAGCCGCCTTTGACCGAGAAGGAACTCCGAACCTCCTACGAATCAATTGCCGCTACCGAGCAGAAAAAACGGGACGACCTCCCCGAATTGGAAGAAAAATCGCCCCAAAAAATGGAGTTAATGAAGCTCGTGACGTCAAACCCAAATATTGAGCTCTTCCGTGACAACTATGGAAACGGTCACGCATGGGCGGTTGTCGACGGTCATAAGGAAGTTATGGTTTGCAAAGGCCTCCGCTTTAAGCAATGGCTCACTCACAGCTATTTAGAACGGTATGGCAATGTAGCCGACCCGGGTTCCCTCAATGCCGCAATACACACTATAGACAGCATGGCGGTATTTAGGGGTAAGGAATATAAGCTTCATAACCGTGTCGCAAAAATTGGTGATGTGATTTGGCTCGACCTTGCTGATGAACGCAACCGAGCCATCAAAATCACTAATGCCGGATGGAATATCGTTGATGAGCCGCCCATACTCTTCCGGAGACATACTCACCAGAAGGAGCAGATCGAACCACAGCGCGGAGGAGACATCAAAAAATTGTTTGAGTTTATTACTGTGTCCGATCCCGATCAACAACTATTATTGCTCGTGTATCTCGTGTCCTGCTTCATTCCCGACTTTCCGCATGCGCTTCTCTATATTCACGGCCAGCATGGCTCGTCGAAAAGCACACTCTGTCGGATACTCCGTCGGCTCGTGGATCCTTCAAAGACCGAAGTGTTGCATATGCCCAAGGAAGAGCGTGAACTCAAGCTTCAGCTCTCCCGCCATCATCTGGTTTTCTATGAGAACGTAGACGGCATTAGTACTGCTATCTCCACCGTCCTTTGTATTGGAGTAACCGGCGGGAGTAGCAGTGAACGCTTATACTTCACTAACGGCGAAGATTTTATTTTCGACTTCCAGCTGAATATTGGAATCAATGGGATCAATATTTCCGCAGTCAAACCCGATCTGTTGGATCGATGCTTGCTCTTTGAGCTCGAGCCGGTAGAAGAATACCAGCGCAGAGATGAGAAAGAGATATTCAAAGGGTTTGAGGTGGAGCGACCTAAAATTCTTGGTGCAATCCTTGACGTGGTCGCAAAGGCGCTAACCATATATCCCGGCGTCAAAATTATTGCCAAACCCAGAATGGCCGACTTCGCCTTGTGGGGTGTTGCTATTGCCGAAGCGCTCGGGCATACCAGGGAGCAATTTTTAAATGCGTATAGCGTAAAAATTTCCGAGCAAAGCGAGGAAGCATTGGCGGAGAGCGTCGAAGCAGCCGCACTCATTATATTTATGGCGGATAAAACGGTATGGGAGGGTACAGCGCGACAGCTACTCAATGAATTGAGTTTTGTAGATGTCGAAAGAGGGGTCGACAGCCAGCATCAAAGAATTAGCACGCAGCAACTGCCTAAGCAACCACAGGTTCTGATACGACAACTAAATGAGATGAAGCCAAACCTTCGAAAAATAGGCATAGAAATATCCCGTCGGAGAGAAAACGGTACGAGAATGATTGCAATCAGAAAAATCGACAAAAATACCGACCAGATCGTCAATACCGACCAGGAGGATTGGAAGCAAGATATGGACTTACAGGCAATGGACGACAATGACGATATTGACGATGTTTCCCCAACCTCAACAGAAGAACCTATCCCTCCCCAGGAATTACCCTTCTAACATCGGCATAAGAACCTTTTATGTTCCCATGTACCAACTAAAAATGATGGGGTAATATGGGGCTAGTGGATTGCGGTTGCAATCCGTCCCCCATATTGCTCCTTAAAAACTTAAATGTCGGCGGATTCCAATCCGATAATTGAATTGCTTACCCGAGACGATTTGGCGCAATGGCTAAAAATATCACGAGCGGGCGTGTATCGCCTTATTGAAAAAAGAGTTATCCCATTTATCAAGGTTGGTGGGTTGCTTCGTTTTGATAAGAAAGACGTGCTCGCTTATTTGCAAAAAAATCGGGTTGAAGCTGTCGGCAATAAATAATATGACGGCAAGAAAATTTAGAAATACGTGGTGGATTGATTTTCGTCACGAACATCAAAGATACCGGAGAAGAAGCCCGGAGAATTCAAAAGCCGGCGCACAAGCGTATGAAGCTGTGTTGAGGCACAGATTAGCCCGGGGGGAAACTTTAGATTTTGCTGAAAGGCAGACATTCAAAAATTTTGCATTGGGGTGGTTTGATACATATGTAAAAAACAATAACAAGTATTCGGAGATAAAAAGCAAGGAATATGTTCTCCGCGGGCACCTTATTCCGTTTTTCGGAGAAACTCCGATTGATAAAATAAATGCCTGGCAAGTAGAGCAGTACAAATCAAAAAAAATGAGTGCGGGATTGGCGCATAAAACCGTTAACAATCACTTGATCGTTTTGGGTAAATGCATGCGTGATGCGCAAGAATGGATCGGGCTTACTAAAATACCTAAAATCAAAAAATTGAAACTACCCTTGCTTAAAAATGATTTTTTGTCGGTGCCGGAAAGCGAATTGTTGTTGGCGAATTCTTACGGCGTGTGGCGTGAAATTATTCTTACTGCGTTAAAAACGGGTCTTCGACTCGGGGAACTGAGGCATTAAGTTGGTCTGATATAAATTGGCACAATAAAACGCTTACGGTTCGGCACTCTTGGTGCGGAAAGAAAAATGCAATGGATACCCCAAAAAGCAACCGAGAACGGCACATTCCTCTTACGGACGAGTTGTTTGCTATGCTGTCTGGGAAAAAGAGATCATCGGATGCGATCTTTCTTGATGAACGCAATGAAAGATTCAACACCAGGAGATTGAATGAAGAAATCGGCAAAGCATGCAAAACCGCCGGCATCAATAAGAAGATTACTTGCCACACATTGAGGCACACGTTCGCTTCACAGCTTGCCATGAAAAATGCCTCAATACAGGCGATACAGCAACTCATGGGGCATGTCTCGATTCAAACCACCATGCGCTATGCTCATCTCGCTCCATCAGGATTGAGAGACACAATCGTTTTGCTTGATCCGCCCGAAAAAGCGTCTGAAATTTTTTTTGGGCAACAAAATGGGCAACAAGCCAAAAAAGTGCTTGTTGAAAAAATGGCAGAAAATAAAAACAGCTCGGTGTAGAGCCATTTTTAATCAGTTGCGGGACCGGGATTTGCAGCCGGGCCTGCGGGTTATGAGCCCGCCGAGGTACTGCTCCTCCATCCCGCGGTAACTACTATACACACCTTAAAATGATTTGCTAAAAAAAGCAAATTGTTTTGCTTGTGAAAATTGGAAATTTTAATTATAGTATTGTAATATGCCTCTGTAGTTCAACGGTTAGAACGGAGCACTCATAACGCTCAGAAGATGGTTCGACTCCATCCAGAGGCAATGAGTATGTTTGTACGATTTTGCGGCCATAGCTTAGCCCGGCTTAAAGCGCCTCCCTGTCACGGAGGAGATCAGGGGTTCGAATCCCCTTGGCCGCGTAATAAAAATTTCCCGCAAATACGCAATAATGCCGGGAGAGTAAAAGTCAAATGTGGTGGGGTGGCTGAGCGGTTGAAGGCAACGGTCTTGAAAACCGTCATACGGGAAACCGTATCGTGAGTTCGAATCTCACCCCCACCGCCAAGACAATTTATTATCGGCATGACCAGAATATCCTTAAAATTTTATAAAATAACTTCTAACTTTATGAGTCAATTAGATAAAAAGAAGCAAGAAATGGCCAAGAAGATGCTCGGCATCCAACAAAGTAATGAAAATAGAAAATACGGTGAACTAATAATACAGACAAATAAAGTTCAATCTAAACTTATATTTGCAATAATATTAAACTCCCGTTCATCAAATAAAAAGTATCATGATGAGCTTTCTGGCAAGACACTTGGGTCATTAATATTTACCTCCCAAGCTTGTATCCAATGGCCTCAGAACATATTGGACAAACTAAATGAATACAAAAACGATCGCGATAAATTAGCACATAAAATGTATACACCGAAAAAATTAACACTTTCTGAATGCGAAAGAGCATTGGTTAGGGGAAGGAAAATATTAGTCCTATTAGATAAATTTATTCTTTCTTTTTCCTCTCCATCACAGCCAGCTCTATAAGATTTCTGAACTTCCCAATCTGGCCCACTACATGTTTTGATTGAATGGGTCCCATACCAAAGTTCTTTCCGTTTATATTTATTCTAGTACCACCACTTACACTTTCGCATTCAATATTAAGCTTAACGGGATTTGTAAATAACGAAGATATCGAGCCTTCTTTTGCTGTAATATTTATTTCACTACGATCTAAAATCAGCCAGCCAGCATCGGCGATTATCTTTCGGCATATCTCCATAGCATCAGCAGTGTTTAGTGGAATAACAAAATTATCTTTGCGTTGCGACATAATTAAAATATAGCACTTTTTTCAGGTTACTTACAATAAGTACCCCCGACCCACACGCCTCAAATCCAAGCTCGTTCAGGTGTTGAAAAGAGTTCTATAATGCTTGTATATCATCGGTACTTATCCGGCTTATAAAAATTTGCAGGAAATATCCGAATATGCAACTCATGGTATTGTTGGAGCAACATATTGTTTAAACTACTCTCGCAAACACTACCATGAAAAAAAATCTGATCGGAGCATTGGTAATTTTATTCTTGGCGTCGTTCGTGCGAACCGCAGGCGCGGCATATCATTTTTCAAGTTTTCGCGGCCGCAACCCCATTCATATTTTTACCAAAGGCGTCTTACCAAAAGGAATTTCACCGGATGTGATTAAAGCCGTATATCATTTGCCGAAACGGGGCGGCCATGGCACGATTGCGATTATTGGCGCATACGACGATGCAACTATTGAAAACGATTTGCGCGTGTTTGACAAAACATTCGGGCTTGCGGAGTGCACAACCAAAAACGACTGTTTTGAAAAACATCTGATAAGCAAAAATACAAAATCAAATTCTGGATGGAACCTTGAGACCTCGCTTGACATTGAGTGGGCGCATGCCATTGCGCCGGACGCAAAAATTCTTTTGGTTGAGGCGCAAACTCCAAGCGGTGCAAATCTTCTGAAAGCGGTTGATTACGCCGCTTTGCGCTCCGATGCGGTTGCAATTTCCATGAGCTGGGGCGGCGCGGAATTTGCCGAAGAAAAAAAGATGGACTCGCATTTTGTGAGCAAATCAGGAGCGGTGTTTTTTGCTTCCTCCGGAGACAACGGCTGGGGCGCATCGTGGCCAGCCGCATCTGCACGGGTGGTAGCTGTCGGCGGAACATCGCTTGCGTTTCGGAGCGACGGAGCGTTTGAACGGGAAACGGCATGGAGCGGCAGCGGAGGCGGCGTCAGTGCGTACGAATCCCAGCCGGCGTATCAAAACGGGTATTCAATTCCGAAAGCAAAAGGTATGCGCGCCATTCCTGATGTTTCGTACGATGCCGACCCGCGTTCCGGATTTTCCGTGTATGCGAATGGCGCGTGGTATGTGTTGGGCGGAACCTCGGCAGGAGCTCCGCAGTGGGCCGCAATCCAATCGCTCGGCCTTTCCGCTACCAACAAAAAATTATACGCGGATAAGGCATCCGATGCCCACGCAACATTTTTCCGCGACATTGTCAGCGGTTCAAACGGGGACTGCGTATATTATTGCCGGGCGCGAAAGCATTACGATTACCTTACCGGACTTGGCAGTCCAATAACTGTGAATTTTTAAGAGATGCAAAATATATTTGGGCGGTTAGCTCAATTGGGCGAAAGACAACCGTTTGTCTTTCGCGGGAAATTTAGCGAAGCGTCACCGCGGAGCGTTAAAAATTTCCCTGGGTTTTGCCGAGGAGGCAAAACAACGATAAAAACTTTGGCGGGCGGTTAGCTCAATTGGCAGAGCGACTCTTTGACGTAGAGTAGGCAAGAGGTTCGAATCCTCTACCGCCCATTTATTGTTTGGAACAAACAAAAATATGTTGAGAGAGGATGAGAAGGCCGGAAGAAATCTGCTGGGGGCAGATTTCTGAGGCGGGGTCGCGAGAAAATTCCGTCAGGAATTTTACTTGTGACCGAATCCTCTACCGCCCACAATTCAAAAAATCCCGCACGCGGGATTTTTTGAATTGTGCATGCCTGCATCGCGGAGATTTATCTTTTAAGAAAATATGGTATAATACAGAAATGGATGAAAATTTTTCAGACGAACAACTTGTTGCGAATTATCTGAACGGCGATGAGCACGCGCTTGAAGTTTTGTTTCGCAAGCATCTGAAACCGATTTACAATTTCGTATATCGTTTTGTGAACAATGCGCAGGAATCGGAAGACATTACGCAGGAAGCATTTGTACGCGCATGGCGCAATCTGAAAACATTTGACCGGCAAAGAAGTTTCAAAACCTGGATTTTTTCCATTGCCAAGCACGCGGCGCTTGATGTTCTCAAAAAGAAAAAAACAATTCCGTTTTCCGAATTTGAAACCGAGGATAGTAGCAATGCGATTTCCGATACTCTTGCCGATTCTGCGCCGCTTCCCGACGCGCTTTTGGAAAAAGCTGATATTGCGCGGATGGTTGCGTCTGCAGTGGAAAAAATTGCTCTGTCGTACCGCACGGTGCTGTTTCTGCGCTATAACGATCATTTTACATTCAAGGAAATTGCCGAATCTCTCGGCGAGCCGTTGAATACCGTGAAATCGCGGCATCGGCGGGCGCTTGTCATGCTCAAAAAACTGCTTATTGAATCGTAATGCACCAAATTTTGTAACATCCTCGTAGTATATAATGAGACGGTAATGTCCGTTTCCAGTTTTAAATACTGCTGATGTCCGAGGTTCGTTCGACCTTTCTTCGGCTCCGGCAACAAAGGGGCGCACCAAAATGTGCCCCTTTGTCGTATAAATTTATAGTATGGTTCGCAAAGATTACGAAAAATTATTCGCGCGTCTTGCGCCGCACGAGCCGCCGGCCTGGCTTTTGGATAAAATTTTTACCCGCATCCGGTTTGAAGAAGAAATTTTTTCCGTGAGAAAGCGACTTGTTCTTTTTTCGTCATTGGCGTTGGTTTCGGTTGCGGCATTTGTTCCGGTTATCAGGCTATGCGCGGCGGAATTTACGCAATCAGGTTTTTATCAATTTATTGCTTTATTTTTTTCCGATGCGGGTGCGGTTGCGGCAAATTGGCAGGATTTCGGCATGGCACTGCTTGAATCGTTACCCGCAACAAGCTCAATAGCCCTTTTTGCCGCTATGATGATGTTTCTTTGGTCAAGCAAGCATCTTGCCCAAGCAATGAAGATTATTTTTTATTCGCCGCAAGTAATTCGCAGTTAATAGTATGGAATTCAACACATTATTTCAATCAAAAAAAATTAAAATCGCTCTGGTTGTTCTCGGCGCGTTGATTGCGCTGCTCGCGGCGTTCAAGGCCGGAGAATTTGTGGGATACCGCAAAGCGCGCTTTTCGTATCAGTGGGAAGAAAATTATCACCGGAATTTTGCCGGACCCGGAAAAGGTTTTTTCGGAAATTTTTTGCGCGGCTTTGGAGACAGAGATTTTATCAACAGCCACGGCACATTCGGCGCAATCATCAAGATTGACGGGAACACGGTTATCGTAAAAGGCAAAGACGAAGCGGAAAAAATAATTTTGGTGTCGGCTTCCACAACAACCATTGAAAGCCGCCGCGAAACATTGCAAGCCAGCGACCTTAAGGTTGATGACCAAGTGGTGGTGATCGGTTCCCCGAATGAGCAGGGCCAGATTGAGGCAAAATTGATTCGGGTGTTTAGATAAAAATTTAAAATTCAAAAATCAAAATGTAAAATCACAATTCAAAATTTTAAGTTATACATTATCATTTTGATTTTTGAATTTTGACTTTTGCATTTCGTGAATATGTTCCTCAAATTATTAACATCAGTGTTTCAACATAAACTTGCGTCAGGGATAATTGTGCTGGTCGTTGTTGCGACCGGCTATTTCGGCTACCAACATTTTTTTGGAACAGCGGCTGTTACGCGCTATGTATCCGCGCAGGTTCAGAAGGGAACGTTGGTTGTTTCGGTTTCCGGAAGCGGCCAGGTTTCGGTTTCCAATCAGCTTGATTTGAAGCCGAAAGTTTCTGGCGACATCGTGTCGGTGGCGGTGGAAAACGGGCAGGAAGTAAAAGCGGGAACGCTCATTGCGCAGATTGATTCGACTGACGCGCAAAAAGCGGTTCGGGACGCGGAAGTAAATTTGGACAGCGCAAAACTCGCATTGGAAAAATTAAAACAGCCGGCTGACGCGCTTTCAATCACCCAAGCCGAGAACGCGCTCTCGCAGGCGGATTCCGATTTGCCGAAATCCTACGACTCCGGTTTTAATTCCGTGTCCGGCGCGTTCATTGACCTGCCTTCCGCGATGACGGGTCTGCAAGACATACTCTACGGCACGACTTTAAGCAAGGGGCAGGACAACATTTCCGCGTATGCGGATTTGGTTAAAACATACGATGAAACCGTGCTGAAATTCAGGGATGACGCGGCGCAAAAATATCAGGTTGCGCGTACCTCGTACGACAAAAATGCGACAGATTATAAAATCGTAACCAGATTTTCCGGCACCGATGCCATTGAACAAATGATTAATGAAACGTATGACACTACAAAAAACATCGCGGACGCAATCAAGAGCGCGAATGATTTGTTAAATTTTGTTAAGGATCGTTTGACTGAGCGCAATTTGACGATACCCTCGCTGCTTGTTACGCATCAAAATGCGCTTGCGCAATACACGAACCAAGTCAACACGCATTTGTCCGACCTTGCAAACATCAGAGACAGTATTGTTTCCGCAAAACAAACGATTACGGAAAAAACCGAAGCGTTGGCAAAATTGAAAGCAGGAGCCGACCCCCTGGACATCCAGTCGCAGGAATTGTCGGTCAAGCAAAAAGAAAACTCGCTTCAGGACGCAAAAGAAAATCTTGCGGATTATTTTATTCGCGCTCCGTTTGACGGCATTGTCGCAAAAACAAATGTGGAAAAAGGAGACCCCGCGTCCGCAAGCACGGTCATCGCAACGTTCATCACTAAACAGCAGATGGCGCAGATTTCGTTGAACGAAGTTGACGTTGCAAAAGTAAAAGTCGGGCAGAAAACGACCATTACTTTTGACGCGATTGATGGGTTAGGCATCACGGGTGAAGTCGCGGAAATTGATTCCGTCGGAACCGTCACGCAGGGCGTGGTAACCTACGGCGTGCAAATCGGTTTTGACGCGCAGGACGAAAGAGTAAAGCCGGGCATGAGTGTGAATGCGGAGATTATTACCGATGTAAAACAGAATGTTTTGTTGGCACCAAATTCCGCAGTCAAACAGCAAAATAACGCCGCGTACGTTGAAATGTTTTTGGGAGATACGCAAACGCCCGAGTGGCGCACGGTTCAAACTGGACTTTCCAACGATACGATGACGGAAATCGTAAGCGGTCTGAAAGAAGGCGACCAAATTGTAACGCAGACCATTGCGGCTGCTGCTTCGCAAAGTTCAACTCAGCAAAATACGGGATTGCGCATTCCCGGCTTGATTGGCGGAGGAGGAGTAAGAAGATAAATTCAAAAGGCAAAAGTCAAAATGCAAAATTTCGGATGGAAAATTTTCTTTCATTCATTTTGATTTTTGCATTTTGAATTTGAGCGTCAGCAACTATGATTGAGTGCAAACACATTCACAAAGTATATAAAATAGAAGACATTGAAACCCAAGCTTTAAAAGACATTTCGTTCGTCGTCAAAGACGGCGAGTTTGTGGCGATTATGGGTCCTTCCGGTTCGGGCAAATCAACGCTGATGCACATTATCGGCTGTTTGGACACGCCGACAAGCGGCGAGTATTTGCTTGACGGGAAGGATGTTTCAAAATTGTCCGATGACGAGCTTGCCGACATCAGAATGCAGAAAATCGGATTTGTGTTTCAGTCGTTTAATCTTCTGCCGCGAACAAGCGTCCTGCGAAATGTTATGCTTCCGTTGGTCTACGCGGGCGTTCCGGACACGGAGCGCACAAAGGCGGCGGAGGCCGCACTTCGCGCATCCGCGTTTCCCGAAGGATTTTGGAATCATCATTCAAACCAGTTGTCCGGAGGCATGATGCAGCGGGTTGCGATTGCGCGGGCGCTGGTAAATAATCCGACGCTTGTCTTGGCTGACGAGCCGACCGGAAATTTGGATACGAAAACAGGCGAAATTGTGCTTGACACTTTTCAGCGGCTTCACAAAGAGCACGGGCGCACGATTGTGCTTATTACGCACGAGCCGTATGTTGCGGAGCACGCCGAGCGCGTGATTCACATTCGCGACGGCATGATCGTGGAAGACGGCAAAGTAAAAAACCGCCGCATAGCAAATCATCAAAGGAAAGAAGTATAAAAAGTGTCATGGGAAATAAAATGGAAATTACAATTAGAAAAGCTAAAAAAGCTGATGCCAAATCAATCGCTGAATTACACAAAAAAGTTGTAAGAGAAGTTAATTCTGAATTTTATTCTCCCGAGGCCATAAAAGAATGGATTAAAGATATATCAGAGACAAATGTGATATATCAACTACATAACTCGGACTGGATAGTGGCCGTAGAAGATGATAAATTAGTTGGGTTCGGACAATATTCAGTTATCGATGGTGAAATCTATCAAATCAATGTTGAACCCAATTTTCTGAAGCAAAAAATCGGCAAAAGTTTATACGACTACATGGAAGACAAATTCAAAATTGCTGGCAAAGAGAAGATTTTCTTGAATGCAACCTTAAATGCAGTGGGATTTTATCAGAGATTGGGATTTGTAAGAAAAGGTAAAAACGCTATCGGGTTAGTGAATATGATAAAAATGGAGAAATCCTTGCGTGATAGTCAATAAGCAACAGAAGTGTCATGAAAGATAAAATAAAAGGCTTCTTACGAAGAAGCCTTGCGGTCGATGAACCGGTAGCCGATCATGAGGATTGCGAGGCCAATCATGAGAGTCGGCCAACGCGGAGTGATTTGGTGAGTCGCGAGATAAATCGTGAGTGCGCCCACTGTAGGTCCAAAGACGAATTTAAGGAGCTTTATCATACCAACCATCTCCCATAAAACGAAAATTTTCCCAAGCTTATTTATACTATTGATAGCAAATCTACAGAATTTGTCAATAGCCAGAAAAGCGGTTTAAAATAAGGCAAATTATTTATCTAATATTTTGATTTCAGAATTCGCAAAATGAAAATCTCCGATGTATTGCATGAAACATACACCGCTCTTTCGGCAAATAAAGCGAGGTCGGGCCTTACGATTCTTGGCATTGTCATCGGCATCGGTTCCGTGGTTGCCATGATTTCAATTGGACAGGGCGCTTCAGGTTCCATTCAGGCAAGCATCCAATCAATCGGGTCAAACTTGGTGCTGGTTACGCCCGGATTTCAGCGGGGTGCCGGCGCGGGCCCGGTGAGCGGGGGCCGCGGTTCCGCAACCACGCTCAAGCAGGAAGATGCCGACGCGATTCAAAAAGAAATTACGCAGGCGCTTGCCGTGGCTCCGGAAATTTCGCGCAGATACCAGATTACCGCAAAAGGCACAAACACCAATACGCAGGTGGTTGGTACGGTTGCCCAATATCCGCAAGTGCGCAACATTCAAATTGATGCGGGTTCGTTCATTTCCGAACAAAATGTGAGGAGTTTGTCCAAGGTTGCGGTGTTGGGACCGACTACGCGGGATGATTTGTTCGGCGAGGGCTCAACTCCAATCGGACAAAGTATTCGCATCAATCGCGTTGATTTCAAAATTATCGGCATTACCAAATCAAAAGGCGGAACCGGTTTTGGCAACCAGGACGATGTCGTGTTTGTGCCGCTCTCAACCGCCCAGCGGTTTCTTGCGGGCGACACTTATGTAACTACCATCAGCGTGCAGGCGGCGAGTCCGGATGTGATGGCAACGATTCAGCAGGAAATAACCGATTTGCTTTTGCAGAGGCATAACATTTCAAATCCCCAGCTTGCTGATTTTCAGGTGTTGAATCAGCAGGACATTGTGCAGACCGCATCAGCCGTTACGAACACAATGACCATATTGCTCGCGTCCATCGCCGGCATCTCGCTTGTCGTGGGCGGCATCGGCATTATGAATATGATGCTGACGACCGTTACCGAACGCACGCGCGAAATCGGGCTTCGCAAAGCAATTGGAGCGAAACGGCGCGACATCAGTTTGCAGTTTTTGAGCGAGGCGGTGATGCTGACTTTTTTCGGAGGATTTGTCGGAATCGCGCTCGGCTGGATTATTTCATTGCTCGTTACGCAATTTGCCGGAATTGCAACATCGGTTTCCGTTTCGTCCGTTGCTTTGGCATTCGGCGTGTCCGCGGCAATCGGCATTATATTCGGTTATTATCCGGCGCGCCGCGCCGCTTCACTGAATCCGATAGATGCGTTACGATACGAGTAAATGAAAAATTAAAACGCGAAAGAAATGAAAAAGAAAATCGCATCAATAATTTTTGGCTTCATTATGATCGCCGCAATCGGCGGCTTGGTGTTGTGGCAGAAAAATTCAACGAGTGAGCCGCCAGCGCCCGTTGTTTCGTCTGCGTCGTTTGGCGCCAAAGAAACGAATAATAAAGAAATACAAAAAACGGCAAATGCGTTTACCTTGGCGCAGGTTGCGGAGCACAATTCGCGAATGAGTTGTTGGTCTGCCATTAACGGCGGCGTGTACGATTTGACGAGTTGGATTCCGAATCACCCGGGCGGAGAACAGGCGATATTGCAGTTGTGCGGCGTTGACGGTTCGGAACAATATAACAGCAAGCACGGCAACGCCAGAAAACCGGCTACGATTCTTTGGGGATTTAAAATCGGAACATTAACCCGATAATCATTACCAAAATTATGGAACAACACAAAACAGGAGTATGGATATTGCGTATCGGCCTTGCCTCGGTGTTTTTGTGGTTCGGATTTTCACAGCTGATTGACGGCGTGCATTGGGTGTCGTGGGTGCCGGAATGGGCGCCTGCCATTATGCATCTGCCGCCGGCGATGATTGTGCTTGCAAACGGCGCGTTTGAAGTGATTTGCGGAACGATGCTCGCACTCGGATTTTTTGTGCGTCCGGTCGCCGCACTGCTCGCCCTGCATCTTGCAATCCTTGTTTTGTCCATCGGCTTGACCCAGATTGGCGTGCGCGATTTTGGCTTGATGATGGCGAATCTTGCGCTGGTATTTCTTTAAAGAGAGGAGAATCATCAACGCAAAGTTTCGCGCGGCAGAGTTGCAGAGCGTTCTTGGGGCAAGCAATATATGGCGTATGACGGAAAAAAATTTTCAAAAAGACATTTATGATTTGATTATTGTCGGCGGCGGCATTGTCGGCACGGCAATTCTTTTTGTTGCGAGCCGTTACGCTAATCTGCGTCGCATCGCGCTTTTTGAAAAAAACGAAAATTTTGCCGAAGTGAATTCAAATCGCGGAAACAACAGCCAAACCTTGCATACGGGCGACATAGAAACGAATTATACTTTGGAGAAAGCTCGCCAAGTAAAAGCCGAGGCGCGGCTTTTGGAAAATTATCTTCTGCGGTTCGCGCCGCCGGGCGCGTTCCGTAAAATGCAGAAAATGGTTTTGGCGGTCGGCGCTCGCGAAACGGAAGCGCTGGAAAAAAGATTTGAAATATTTAAAAATGATTATCCGGACCTTCGTATGTTGTGCGGGCGGGAGATAGAAGTTGTGGAGCCGAAATTAATTGAAGGCCGTGACTCGGGCGAGCCGCTGCTTGCGCTTGCGGCCGAAGGATACGCGGTTGATTTCGGAGCCGTTGCCGTTTCGTTCGTTCAGCAAAGCAAACAAGCAAATTATCCTCCTGATATTTTTTTAAACGCCGGAATTAGCAATATAAAAAGAACAGATGATGTTTATGAAATTAAAACTTCCCGCGGCAGATTTTTTGCCAAAACAATTGTGGTCGCGGCCGGGCCACAAAGTCTGGTATTTGCAAAACAATTGGGTTACGGAAAAAATTTCGGCATATTGCCGGTTGCCGGAAATTTTTACGGCGCGAAAAATATTTTGCGCGGAAAAGTGTATATGATGCAAATTCCGGGCATGCCGTTTGCCGCGATTCACGGCGACCCCGACATTAATAATCCGTCGGAAACCCGCTTCGGGCCGACTATCAGGGTGTTGCCCGTTTTGGAACGGCATCGCTATCGCACGATGAAAGGATTTTTGCGGACATCGGCGTGGAATTTATCCGGAATCACGAGTCTTATCTACATTACATTCAATCCGGTTATTTTCCGATACGCGTTGAAAAATCTTTTTTACGACATTCCGTTTGTGGGCAAGTCGCTTTTTGTCAGATGGGAATTGCAAAAAATCGTGCCTTTGCTTCGGCCGAGCGATGTGGCGTTTTTGCGCGGCAAGGGTGGCATTCGCCCGCAGGTCGTGAATATCGAGAAACGGGAACTTGAGCTTGGCGAAGCGGAAATTATGGGCAAAAATATTATTTTTTCCGTTACGCCGTCTCCGGGCGCATCAGTCTGCCTTGCCTACGCCGGAAACGCGGTGCAGAAAATCGTTGATTTTTTGGGGAACGGCGCGCAATTTGATCGCCGGAGTTTTGAAAAGGATTTAGCATAAAATAACATTACTTGGTCGAGCAAATAAAATTAACCGTTAATCCAACAAAAAAATGAATAAAATATTTTTAAGTGTTTCGGCAACGGCAATCATCGTTGGAGTCGGAGCGTTTTACGGAGGAATGAAGTACGCTCAAAATCAGGCGTTGGCGGATCGCCAGCAGCGGATGCAGCAATTTGGAGCAGGTAACGGATTTCGCAACGGAGCGCAGGGCAACCGCATGAATGGAGGATTTGTGTCCGGAGAAATTCTTGC
>JAGXAD010000107.1 GCA_018971745.1 Patescibacteria group bacterium | reverse complement strand
ATCTCCAAAATAGACATAAACCAAGCCGTAGAATATTTAATGAATCTTGTACGGCTAAATCGCGGCACATAGGCATTTCTATGTGCTTTTTTATTTCTTCCCGTTTTTGTTATATAATAGAAAGAGGTTATTTTGCCGCATATGTTTTCTTTTTTCAAAAAATTATTTCGCCAAAAGCAAAAACCGGAGTTTCAGATTTTTGTTGACATCGGTACCACTTGCGCGTCAATGGTTGTCGCTGAAAAACGGGATAACGGTTTTTTCTTAAGCAGTAAAACCCGGTTTGAGGTTCAGGAAACAGATAGAGACGCGGGTCAGCAAAAAATCCAACGCTTTATGCAGGATTACATTATTTCCGTGATTAAAGAGCACGGTCGCGTTCCGCAGAAAATGCATATCGGCGTTTCCGGCGCCATGCTGGAAAATCGTTTTGAGACCGTTCATCTTACGCGAAAGAACCAGCAGAAAAAATTAACCGAAGTTGAGCTTCAGGAACTGATTCAAGACGGATTAGTCCAATTTTCCAAGCCGGATGCCAATACGGCGCTTGCGTATTTTTTCGTGACTCGCATTGCGCTTGACGGCTATGCGATTCAGGAATTGCCCCACGCCGCGTATCCGGCCACGGTTGCAATTTCTTTTTTTCTTTCTTTTGCGCCGCAGGATTACTGGAAGGCGCTGACGGGCATGACTTCGGCGTTTGGCGGGTTTCAAATTCAGTTTTATCCGAATCAGTATCTTGCCGGAACGGTTTTACCTCGGCTGCTCGGCATACGGGACGGCGTTTTTGTAGACATTGGCGGGACGGTGACCGAGGTGTCGGTTGTGAGCGGTCAGAAATTAAGTTATGTTGCACGGATTGATTACGGAGGCGAGCAGATGACCGAGCATTTTGCGGAATTTTTAAATATGCATTCCAAGAAAGACGCAAAGAATTTAAAGCGGCAGTATAGCCATTTTTGGTTTTCGAGCGATCAAAAAACGCGCGCCTTGGAAGACGGATTGCGCGAAAGCGCGCGCGTCTGGCGGGAAAAACTTGATGCGGTTTTTGCCTCGGTGTACACCGTTATCGTGCCGGACGCGTTTTTTCTTTTTGGCGGCGGCGCCAATTTTCCGCCGGTCATTGCGGCGCTGGAAGAGACAGACGGTGAACGATCAGCCTTTTTGGAAAAAATTACGGTGAAAAAAAATTCTGCGGAGGACATAGCATTGCCGTATGCTCCGGGCAGTGAACGGCTGTACGGGTCCGATGCGGTTATGCTTGCGGCGCTGATCGCGCAGGCATACGGAAAATAAAAATTTAAATCTCAAATTTCAAAATGAATGAAAGAAAATTTTTCTTCGGAAAAATTTTCCATCCAAAATTTTGAGTTTTGACTTTATTTAGTAACGAATGTTTGATATACAAAATAAAAAAGACAGGCTGAAACAACGCTTTGACGCGTTTCGCAAGGACATGAAAACGGATGCGTCAAAAAAAATAAGCGATGTGGTTGTTAAAAACGCCACAGTGATTGATTTGTCCCGCGTGAAGCCGCGGTTTCAAGAGCCGTTGCGCAATCGAAAATCCGGAGATAATGCCGCTGCGGCCGTTTTTTCAAAAAAGAAAACGCACCATAACCATGAAAAAAAAGAAAGTTTGCGCGCGGCAGAATTGGCGTTGCCGATGGAGCCGGAAGAAAAAGCAAAAAGAAAAATACGGCTGTGGTGGGGCGCATGCGGGGTTCTGCTCGTGTTTGTATTTTTGCTGCTTACTTTTGCGTTTGACCGGGCCGCGGTTGCGGTAACTCCGGCCGAGGAACATTTTCTTTTGAAGGGAGTCGGCATCGGCGTTGATACTTCGCTTCATTCCGTTGATGTGTTAGGGAAGCGATTGCCCGGCCTTCGCATTGAAGTTGCAAAATCGGCGGAGAAATCGTTTCCGACATCCGGGAAAAAATACCTTCAGTCGCGCGCGCAGGGAGTGATTACGGTTACGAACAATTATTCCGTAACATCCCAGCCGCTTGTGCGAAATACGCGGTTTGTGGAACAAGGCGGAAAAGTGTTTCATTTGATTCGCGGAGCCGTAATTCCCGGCATGAGCGTGAAAGACGGAAAATTAGAATCGTCAAGCATTGACATTGAAGTGATTGCGGATCAGCCAGGGGACGGTTATAATATTCCTCCGGCGAATTTTAAAATTCCGGGATTTGCCGGGACCCCGAAGTACGATAAATTTTTGGCGGTTTCGCGCAATTCGTTCGGAGGCGGATATGTGGGAGAGACGGGGTTCGCGACCAATAACGATATCCGTAACGCAAGCGAACAAGTAACGAAGGAAGCGTACGACGCGGTGAAAACGGAACTTGCCGGAAAAATTCCTTCCGGGTTTGTCGCCGCGGACGGAGCGCGGCTCATTCAGATTACCGGCGTAAAAAAGCCGCTTGGGTTGATGCTCGGCGATTCGTTTGAATTTTCCGCAAGCGCCGACGGTTTTGTCATTTTGTTCAAGCAATCTGATTTTGCGCAACTGCTTGAAGCGATTGCGGTGCCGCCGGACAAAAAAATGTCGTTTCAGGAAGACAAGTCGCAAATTGCGTTTTCTAAAATTGCGATGCGTCGCGACGGGTCAGGATTTGACGCGACGCTTGACGGCGATGTGCTGTTTCGGTACCGCATTGATTCCGACAGCATAAAAAACGGAATTGTTTCTTTGTCTCAAGAAAACGCCGGCCAATGGCTTCGGACGCGTCAAGACATCGCGTCATTTGAATTTAAAATGTTTCCCTCATGGATAAAGACGATGCCGTCGTCGGCAAGCTCAATGAGCGTTGAGGTGCGTTAGGAGTTGACTTTTTTTCTTATTTTGATACACTTGATTATATTATTACTGAAACGTTAAAAAGTATGATTTTTCTTTGATTTTCATAAGGAAAATCAAGGAGATTTTTTGTTTTAACGGTTATCGGGTCCGTTAATGAAAGGAGACAAAATTATTAAAGAAGGCATTGTGGAGGAGGCTTTACCAAGTACTTTGTTTCGGGTAATATTGGATGAGGGCGGAGAGGTCTTGGCGCATTTGGCGGGTAGGCTGAGGGT
>JAGXAD010000106.1 GCA_018971745.1 Patescibacteria group bacterium | reverse complement strand
TGATGAAGAAAAAACGGAAGAATCGTTTGAAGACGCGGCGGGCAAGAAAAAACTTGACGAATTGAATCTTTCCACCCGCACGATGAACGCGCTGGAAGAATCCGGCAGTAAGACGGTGGGAGGCATTTTGCGCAAAACCGAGAAGAAACTTCGCGAAACGGAAGGGCTCGGCGACAAGGGCGTTACCGAAATCAAAAAAGCGTTGGGCAATTTAGGATTGATATTGAAACAGTAAATAAATTCAAAATTCAAATTTCAAAAATCAAAATGAATGAAAGAAAATTTTTCCGAAGAAAAATTTTCAATCCCGCCTGACTTTTTCATTTTGACTTTTGTATTTTGCGTTTGAGCGAAGCGATTGAGGCACGTAAAACAAGGAAGAAAATTTAGCAGGGTTCGCAATCAGCGCCGCGCGTTAATGAAGACATTGGCGTATTCTTTGTTGAGCCGCGGAAAGATAAAAACGACCGAAGCAAAAGCAAAGGAACTTCGCCCGTTTGTTGAATTATTGCTGACCAAAGCCAGGCGCGGAACCGTTGCGGACCGCAGGCTGCTTGCGAGCCGCCTGAGCCCGAAGATTGTTAAAAAAGCGGTTGACGAAATTGCGCCGAATTTGAAAGGGCGGGCAGGAGGATACACCCGCATCACGAAAATCGGAGTGCGTAAAAGCGATGCCGCTCACATGGCGATTATTGAGCTTGTGAAATGAATACTCGTCACAGTTTACTGTGGCGTCAATAAAAGGGAAACTCTTTTATTGATGCGCTGCGCGTAGCGAGGTATTTAATCCTTTTGGCTTCGCTCGGACAAAATACAAAACTTCGTTTTGCATTTTGCTCCTCGCTCGCCAAAATAATTCATCATCGTATGCATACTATTGACGCAAAAGGGAAAATACTCGGCAGAGTTGCGACGGAAGTTGTATCTGTTTTGCTTGGGAAAAATAAAGTTTCAGCGCGAAATAATTTAGTTGCGGTTGATGAAGTTACGGTTGTCAATACCGATTTTGTGAAATTAAGCGGATCCAAAGAAAAAAATAAAATCTATTATTCGCATTCCGGTTACATCGGCCATCTGAAAGAGGAACAGGCGGGCGCGCTTCGTATGCGCGATTCCCGTGAGCTTGTGCGGCGTGCGGTGCTCGGCATGCTTCCAAAAAACCGCCTGCGCAAAGAACGGATAAAAAAACTATCGTTGCACAAAGGCGAAGCGAAAAAATAATATTATGCCAGGTAGTGAAAATTCGATTGGTTCCGCAAAGCGGAACAGGATTATCAGACGAATCACTATCGTGGCAAAAAATAAAGTTATAAAGAAAGAATAAATATTTCAAATCTAACATTAATCGAATTTCTACTACCTGGTATGCCAAAAAAAGCAACTGGAAAAACAAAAAAAGAAGAAAAAAAACCAAAAGCGGAAGAGAAAAAAAAGACCGCGTCTATTAAACCTGTTTTGAAATCAGCCGAAAAAGAAAAGTTGCCGCCCGCAGAAAAGCCAAGAAAGAAAATTGTTGCGGTTACCAAAGAGCCAGTTCCAGAGGAAAGAGAGTTGAAAAAACAGGAAGATATTGCCGGAGATTTTTCGGAGCTCGAACAAAATGGAGAAGCAAAAGAATCTTTGAAGCCGGAGCGTTATTGGGAAGCGGTCGGACGGAGAAAATCCGCCGTTGCGAGAGTCCGGCTTTACACGAGAGGAGAAAAAGGCGTATGGATTGGAGAGAAACCTTACGGCGTTTATTTTCAGACGCTGGAATTGCAAAAAATCGTTGAAGACGCGTTGAAAAAAATGAAAGCCGACACGCGGTTTCGCGTGAGCGTAAAATTGTCGGGTGGCGGCACAAGAGGGCAGGCGGAGGCGATTCGGCACGGCATCTCGCGCGCTTTGGTAAAATTCAACGCGGATTTTCGCAAGCGCCTGAAGCGCGCCGGATATTTGACGCGGGACCCGCGCGTCAAAGAGCGCCGCAAATTCGGACTGAAGAAAGCAAGAAAAGCCCCTCAATGGGCGAAACGTTAGTTTCGCCCATTGAGGTAAGGAAGGGGTCGGGAAACCTCCATACGGTTTCCCGTGTAGGAAACAGCGAGCGAAGCGAGCGCCAGAAACCGAGGGTTTCTGGGGAGCACGCGAAGCGTGCGGGAGCAGTGGGCGAAGCGGTAGCGCTCAGAAAGTAAAAAATCGGCAGCAATGCCGATTTTAAAAAGTTTAACGTTATTTTTTTAGTTTTTTGCGAAATTCTAATTCTTTTATTCTTAATTTGCACCGGTATTCCGGCTCACATTCAAAAATTACTTCGCCACCTAGCCCGACCACACTTACTTTACTAACATCACCTTCTTTTTCATAGATGGGATCGCGGCAAATAGTTTTTGCCACGGCAATGGCTTCTTGATCGGTTTCATATTCATCGTATTTATACCAATCACGCGTGCAGATACGAAAGAGTTGAACTTGATATGGTTTTTTTGTATTTCCTTCGTGCATGGTTCGAAATAGTCGAAGTGCCATCAGTGTTTTCTTCCTCTGTTTTTGTTCAGGTTCTGATTAAATGTTAGTTTATGAGCAACAATAAGTCAAGTGTGTTTTTGATTTTTTGTAAAATATGATATATTGCTGGTTATTGTTTGTCTTTTGAAATTTTAAAAAACAGGAGAAATCATGTGCGCGATTATCGGGATGGTCTCGGTGAATGATGAGGTTATCGGCCCTTTGAAGCGCGCGGCGTTTAAGCATCAGCATCGTTCGCATCGGAGCGCGGGCGCGGTAACCTATGACGATAAACAAAAAACATATTATCTGCATCGGGGCATCGGAAGGTTTACGGAAATTTTTTCGGAAGAAGCAACTTCCGGTCTGAAAGGAAAAATCGGCATCCAGCATTTGCGCTGGGCAACGCACGGCGAGCTGACGCCGGATAACGTGCATCCGTTGCGCGGCGTGTTTCGGGGCAGGCCGTTTTATGTTGCGCATAACGGAGAAATTAGTTTCCGCCGCGAACTTGAACGGCAATTTTCAGGTTTTCAGCCGAACGTTACTGCGGACACCAAATTCATTATCGGGCTGATTGAAACCTCGGGCGCCTCCAGTTTTGTTGAAGCTCTGC
>JAGXAD010000105.1 GCA_018971745.1 Patescibacteria group bacterium | reverse complement strand
GGAGTACCGCCCGATTTGCAGGTGAATGAATTTGTGCGTGAGCAATTGTACGGCTGTATTTTGGGAAGGCCGTCCCCGGGAGTTGCCGAGGTGGCGTATTGGCGTGGGCAGATTGTTGCCCGTCTTATTACGCCCGCGCAGGTATATGAGGCGTTTTTTGCTTCGCAGGAATACGCGAAGAAAAACGTTTCTGATGAGGCGTTTGCAAAACAGCTCTATCAGTGCGTGTTGTTTCGCGAACCCGAATCTGCCGAGGCGGTTCAGTACTGGGCGTCTCAACCTCAACGATCAGTGACGCTTGAAAAATTTTTGGGTTCTTCGGAATTTCAAAACGGCATCGCGCCTGCTCTTGACGCGATGGTTTGGGACGGAATGCGCCAGACTGTCAGTGCATCGCATGTCGCCGGAGATTATCGGTTTGCCACCGGCAGTTTTCTGCTGGAAGGTGCCCGGTATGTGCAAAACATGGGGTCGGATAGTATTTTTGTGTATCTGACTCCGCGGTATAAGATTGATTATCCCGGAGACGATTTCGGGTCCCCGCGAACCCTGAAAGAGCTTGCTATGAGCAAGCCGTATCAGGAATTATTTAAGATGCCTTTCAGGGTTTTCGTAATCACGGTGTTTACTTTTACAAACTGTGATTGGAATCCGCAAATGCCGTTTTCCGCGGCTCGCGCAACTGCCGAGGCGAACGAAGTTCAGGAACTTGCCGATTACCTGATGAAGACGTATCGGGGAACCGGCAAAAAGTTTATTTTGAAAAATTGGGAGGGCGACTGGTGGCTGGCCGGGGTTTTCGACCCCGTGAAGGCCACGGAAGTTTCCCAAGCGGTTGTGGACAGCGCGACTGCGTGGTGGTTTGCGCGCCAAACCGGCGTTGACCGTGCGCGCGCCGCAAACCCCGACAGTGACGTCAAGGTTCTGCACGCAATTGAATTTGTTTTGCTCCCGCCGTATGGGAGCGTGTTGTCGCGCATCGTTCCGTATGTATGGAGCGATATGGTTGCGTATTCGGCGTGGCGGACCACGACTTGGCCGGATAGGCCGATTGGCGCGCCAGAAGAAATCCGGCAGCGAATTATGGACGATGTTTGGTTTATTCGTTCATATCCCGGAGTCGGGGAACGGCCTCTAATGATTTCTGAATACGGCTTTCCGGAGAAGTATTTTTCTGATTCCGGGAAACGCGCGGAAGTTGCGGCGCGCGCTTTCCTGGAGGCGGGCGTTGAACACGCCTTCTTCTGGGAGATCCTCGATAACGAATGTGAAAAAAATATGGGGGAATCTGGTGCGCCTGGTAATTGTCCCGGATTCGGGCTTATCAGAAAAGATGGGACACGCGCACCGGCGTGGTATGCGCTTCGGCACATCCTGGATGTCCGAAATAACGCGGAGTTTGTCGGTGAGTTGCCGGCAGGCGCGGTTATGGAAGCGGGGAAACAATATAAAGTTTCCTTGACCTTCCGGAACACGGGCGATATTCCGTGGGACGCCGCAAACGGGTATCGTTTGGGTTCGTGGAACCCCCAGGATAATTTTGTCTGGGGGCAGAATCGCATTGAGCTTGCCTCGGGGGAGTCCGTTCCTCCAGGAGGGCAAAAAACATTTACATTTACGATAACGGTCCCGACCGCGCCAGGTACCTATCAATTTCAGTGGCGCATGGTGCAGGACGGCGCGGAGTGGTTCGGTGGCGTTTCTCCGAATGTGGCGGTTGAAGTTAAATAGTTTATATAACGCCTTTGCGATGCTTAGCACCGCAAAGGCGTTTTTTCATTTATTCCAATGATTGCGCGCATTGCCCGCGTCCTTTTTTAACTAAGCATGTTTTATGCGGTAACGGTAAGAAAGTATTTTGAATTTATGATATGATATGGTATGATGCGTGTTATGGAAGAATTTCGCGAAAAATTGCATGTATTGGAAAGTAAAATCCGCTTGATGGCGGAAAGCCTTTGACATACTGAAATTAAAAGAAGAACTTCTGAGAAAAGAACAAGAAATGCAGGCGCCCGATTTTTGGAACAATCAGGAGCGCGCAAAAAAAATAAGCGGGGATGCGGCAATTCTAAAAAAAGAAATCAAGGATTGGGAATATTTGACGGGTGAAGCAAAAATGCTTTCTGAGCTTGCGGAACTGGCGCATGATGCGGACATCGCAAAGGAATTGAATAGCCGTATAAGCCAGTTGGAGCGCGCGGTTGCGGAATACGAAATACAAAAGCTGTTTTCAGGAACATACGACAAGGGAAACGCGGTGGTGTCGTTTTACGCCGGAGCAGGAGGAAAAGACGCCGAGGATTGGGCCGCGATGCTCGAACGGATGTTTGAACGGTTTGCCGAGAGAAAAAAATGGAAAGTGAAAATCATTCACGAACATTACGGCGAGAATCAGGGTCCGTCCGGGTGGGGCATCAAAAACGTTTCCATCGCGATTGAGGGGCCGTATGCCTACGGGTATCTTAAAAAAGAAAACGGAGTGCATCGCTTGGTTCGCATATCGCCGTTTTCGGCCCAGCAGCTGCGCCATACTTCCTTTGCGCTCGTTGAGGTGATGCCGGAATTGGTGGCGCCCGAAGAGGTTGACATTAATCCCGAAGAATTGAAAATTGATTTTTTTCGGTCATCCGGTCCCGGCGGGCAGAACGTAAATAAGCGCGAAACCGCGGTGCGCGTTACGCATTCGCCGACCGGACTTAACGCTTCGGCGCAATCCGAGAGAACGCAGGAACGAAATCGCGACATTGCGCTTGAAATGCTTCGCGCCAAACTCTATCAGAAAAAAGTCGAGCTCCAAAAAAAAGAAGCAGGAGAACTTCGCGGGGAACTCGCGGCAAACGAGTGGGGCTCGCAAATTCGGTCGTATGTCCTGCATCCGTATAAATTAGTGAAAGACCACCGTACCGGTTTTGAAACTACGCAGATTGAAAAAGTGCTGGACGGAGAATTGGACGGGTTTATTGAAGCGGAATTAAGGTCATAAAACATGAAGAGCGGCAAGGCAATTGTTATATTTATAAATTTCCGCAAAACATGATATTTTTCGATAACGTATCAAAACAGTATTCGCCGACATACGCGGCGCTCGAAAACATAACGCTCC
>JAGXAD010000002.1 GCA_018971745.1 Patescibacteria group bacterium | reverse complement strand
TAAAAACTACAATAAATATTGACCGAAAATCAGAAACAGTTTTATGGGTGCAAGAGCCGGTCAATCAATCACAACTAAGTTGTAAGGACTTTCATGATAATGAGATTTATAAATGGACGATTGAAGATCCTCAATGGATGGGAGATTTCAAAGCTAACTTAAAAAAATAGTTTTGTTCAAAATCTGTTCACGCAGGATTATATAATTTCAAATCAAAAAAACACCCGTGCATACGCGTGTGTTTTTTTGATTGACGAATAATAATATTCATGCAATAAATAAAATCAGCATATTTGAAAATAAGGAATGAAAAATGCCAGAAGTAAAAGAATCGGAATCGGTTGCGATTATCGGCGGAGGCGCGGTCGGGCTTGCCATTGCGCGCGAGTTGAGCCAAAACGGATACGAAGTGTTTTTGTTTGAGCAAGCAGAACATTTCGGATCGGCGCAGTCAACCCGTAATTCCGGCGTGATTCACGCAGGAATGTATTACCAGCCGAATTCTTTGAAAGCAAAGTTGTGCGTTCAGGGCAGAAAAATGTTGTACGAATTTTGCCAAGAGTACCATGTGCCATTTTTCAAAACCGGCAAGATAATAGTCACGCAGAATGCGGAAGAAGAACGGAAAATTGATTTTTATCTTGTGCGCGGCTGGGCAAACGGCGTTGAGGGACTGCGTAAAATTAGTTGCAACGAATTAAAAGAGCTTGAGCCGAACATTGAAGGATATTCTGCGCTGTATTCTCCGGAAACTGGTATTGTTGATGCGACGGAATACATTCGCGCTCTGGCTCACCTTGCGGATAATGCGGGAGCGCAACTGTTTTGTAACAAGAAAGCGGTAGAAATTTGCGCGCGAGATTCGGGTTTTGAGCTTCGTATCGCGGATACGCGAATGCCGGAAGATAAACAAGAAATTGAATCAATGGAATTTGATTGGCTTATCAATTCCGCTGGCGTTTATGCCGATGAAATCGCGGCAATGGTGAATTCTGAAAATAAAAACCGTTGGCATGTGATTCCGGTGCGCGGAGAATATTGCAAATATTATTTTTCAAAAAGGCCCGAGCTTGCGATTCGCCGATGCGTCTATGGCCTTCCTGAGGAGCTTCGCACCCGAGACGGCACATTGGTTTCGGGTCTTGGCGTGCATTTGGTTCCCGTTCTTGAACATATGCGCGGCAAATATTGTTTGTCCGATTCGGTGTTAGTCGGTCCCACCATGAAAGCTATTTTTCAAAAAGACGATTATAAAATTGACCGGTATCCTGAAAGTTATTTTTTGGAGCGCGCCCGGTTGTTGCTTCCGCAGCTGCGTCTTGATGATTTGCATTTGGATTACGCCGGCATTCGTTCGGAACTGCGCGAATCAAGCGATTTTCTGATTCAGCGCGATACTGGCCATAGCCGCTGTATTCATCTTTTGGGCATCCGTTCGCCCGGACTTACCGCATCGTTGGCAATAGCGCGTTTCGTGAAAGAAAATTTTTTGCAAGTTGCAATTTAGCGTACATCAGCGCTACCATATATGGTAGCGTTTTTTGTTGCGGTTCCTTGAAAAAGAGGAGTATGTCTGATGTCGGCATGGCTGCGGCCGAAGCGATGCATCGGATGGGTTTTGATTGTGTGCGCGGTTTTTGGCGGCGGAGTCGCGTTTCTCTTTTATTACGCGGCAAAGACTTATGATGTGAGTGCGCTTGAACATTTTGTTCCGAAACAAACAAGTAAAATTTTGTGCGCGGACGGCAAGGCACTCGGTCTTTTTTTTGACGAGGACCG
The DNA here is from genome assembly GCA_018971745.1 of Patescibacteria group bacterium. Classification (GTDB taxonomy): domain Bacteria; phylum Patescibacteriota; class Minisyncoccia; order Sungbacterales; family GWA2-42-14; genus JAGXAD01. The sequence continues at coordinate 14,006 of JAGXAD010000002.1, read as the reverse complement.
CGAACCGGTGAGCGAGCGCGACCTGCCCGATGTTTTGAAGCACGCGCTGTTTGCGGCCGAAGACAAACATTTTCTGTCGCATCACGGCGTTGACGGCCGCGGAATCGCGCGCGCGCTGTGGACCGATATTTGGGCGCGAAAAATCGTTCAGGGCGGCAGTACCTTGTCGCAGCAGCTTGCCAAGATGATGTTTCTGAATCAGGAGCGCACCATCAAGCGAAAAGTTTTGGAAGCGGTGCTTGCGTTTGAGATTGAATGGAAATACCCAAAAGAAAAAATTCTGGAAATGTATTCTAATAACATTTATCTCGGGTCACGAAGCTACGGGTTTGAGGCGGCAAGCCGCAGATATTTCGGAAAATCAATTCAGGACATTAGCGCGGATGAAGCGGCATTGCTTGTGTCAATGATTCCGTCTCCGGCGCGGTTTTCTCCCATTACGCATCCTGAAATTGCCGTAATGCGGCGCAACAGGGTTTTGGAGCAGATGGCGGATCTCGGATTTTTGAATCGCGACGAAGCAATGGCGGCCGAAAAACGGCCAATCAGAGTTGTAGCGCAGGAATCATACGGGCTTGCTCCGTTCGTACGGCTGGAAGTTGAGAAATTTTTGCGCGATCGATTCGGCTACGCATTGGCAGATTTGCAGGTTAAGGGGATAACCATTGGCACGACTATCCGCTGTGATGTTGAGGAGCAGGCAAAAAAAGCGATTCAGCATCTTGCTTCGGAATACGATAAACGCCATCAGTGGCGCGGCAAGGTTGAATCAATTTTTAAGCAAAAGCCGCCGCAGACCGTTGATTCGTTTTATTCGCGAACTTGGGAGAAAATAGCGTCGGGCAGTCAGGTTGAGGGTTTGATTACTGAAGTCGCGCAGGACCATGTCTCGATCCGCATCGGTACATTTACCGCAAATCTTGATTTGCAGCATGCCCCGCGCGTGCAAGGCGATTTCACCAAAACATTTCATGAGGGCGATGTTGCTTTATTTGAAATTGACGAAGTTGATGTTGAGCGCGGCACGATAACGGTCGGCGAGATGACGCTTGAAGCGTCTCTTGTTGCCATGGATGAGACCGGCGCGATTTTGGCGCTCGTCGGCGGCGTTGATTTTGAGGCAAGTAATTTTGACCGCGTGATGGCGCACCGGCAAGCCGGGTCCGCGTTCAAGCCGATCGTATACGCGTCGTTTCTTGAAACGGAACTTGCAAAAGGAATTGTTGATCCGTGGCTGGTTCGCCTGAACGATTCGCGGCAATGCTATCGGAGTAGGCCCAAGCCGTATTGCCCGGAAAATTTCAAGCACATCAAGCCGCAGTACGCGGGCGTGGCGCCGGCGCTTCGCATGATAACCGAATCGCGAAACGCGGCAACCGTTAGCGCGGCGGCTCACATCGCAGGCATCAAGCAGGTGGTTGATATGGCGCGGCGGCTCGGCGTCTCGTCGCAATGCGAGCCGTATCTGCCGACCGCAATCGGCGCATGCGACGTAACGTTGCTTGAAATGACGAATGCATTCAGCACGATTGCGTCATTGGGAATTAAGCGCGAGCCATTTCTGGTTGAGTACGTAACGGATAATCTTGGAAATACTTTGTATGACCGCCGCGAAGAAACGGAGAAAAAATTATTCAATAATCAGATTGTATTAAATAGTCAGGATGTGTCGAGTGAAACTGTTGTTGAAGATGAGCATGCAGAAAATCGAGTAATCAGCGTTGATGTTGCAAAGCAGGTATTGGTCGGCATGCGCTCGGTTGCTGAAGCCGGAACTGCGATGCGATCGCGTGAACTTCCGTTTCCGATTGCGGGCAAGACCGGAACCACCAACGATTCAACGGACGCGTGGTTCATCGGCGTCACGCCGGAATTTCGCATCGGCATGTGGGCAGGATTTGATGCAAAATTGTCTTTGGGCGAGCGCGAAACCGGCGGGCTTACCGTGCTTCCGTCGTGGATGCGCTTTGTCGAGGCAATTTGCGCGGACACCTCATGCGGAAACTTTGACGAATTCGTGGAAACGAAATTGCGCGAGTTGATGCCCAAAGCCGGATTAAAAATGAAAGGCCCGAAAGAACGAAAGGGCTTTGCTCCGGATGCCGGCGGGCAAAATGATACCGATGTTTCGGAATAAATGTGGGTTCTCCAAAAATATTTTTATCCTCTCGTGCGGGCTTGCCGGGAGGATTTTGTTTTGATACGGTAAAGCCAGATTTTTTGAAAAATGAAACAGGGCAATGAGCAATGATAAAGCGGTTATTGATTTGTTGCATGACTGCGGTTTTTTGTTTGGCGATTGCGTCCGATAATTCATTTTCGCAGACGCAAAGTCCGATGGCGCCTCCGCCTTTGATTCAAAAAATGATTCAGGCGCGCGCGCTTCTGGAGCGCGAGAAGCTTGAAAAAGAAATTGCGGTCGCGGTTGAAAAGCAAACGGAAAAAAAATTATCAGCCGCGCAAAATAAAAAAAACAATCGCAGGCAATCAAAACCATTGTTCAAAAAACAATATCGCATTGCGGGCGCCGAATCCTTGCTTGCGGTTGACGCCGGAGACGAAATAAAAATTATCCGTTTGTGGGAAACTTGGCCCAAGTTGCATCAGCACGGCTTTGCGTTTGAAGTTTTGTCTCCGGAGGGATGCGACGCGGAATACGCCGGAGGCGATGGCATTAACCGTCGTTTCCGCGTAATGTGCGCGGGGTATGATGAGCCGCTGCCAATGCTTGGCCGAGTAATGCTTGCCCTGCGCGCGAAAAATTTGTTTTCTTCGCCTGATGAAATTGCCAGAGCCGAAAAAGAAAAAAACATCCGCATGATCGTGTATTCTCCGTTTGCGGACGAATTCGTAACTCCGGAACATGTCGCGTACGGCGACTATGTTTTGCGGGAAGAGGTTGTTCATGCGGCATATCGGCGTCTGGAAGAACTTGGCGTTTTGTCGCGCGCGTACCCCGGAGAGCTTGTTGCAAATGTTATTTCGGAAGTTTTTATGTACATTACGGCGGTTATTGAACACGGGGACCACGGCGAATTTGAAGCCTGGGGCATTGATTTTATCCGCAAGAAAGTATTGACTACCATTGCGCAAAATCAACTTGCCGTGTACCCATCGTGCAATGATTCGAGAGCTTGCGGTTTGATGCAGGGAACGAATAACGCAAGCCGGTCTCGTTTGGGAACATACGATATGGTGCGGGCGCAGTATCCGGACGCGCTCCTGAATTCAAAATTTCCCGAAAGTATGTTTGATCCGGTGAACGCCGTGATGTTTTCAGTACTGTTGTACGATTACGAATTGTCGCAATTGCCGGAATGGGTGCGCTCCGCCTACAAGAAAGATTCGCGATCAGTCGTGCTTTGCATCGCAACCGCGTATCATTCCGGCGGAGGGCGTGCCGCTGATTTTTGCGGCAAGCCGGCTAAATCGGTATCGCTTGATTCGTTCCAATTTCCGAAACGGTTTCAGAAAAAATATGTCCAACTCGGATATTATTTGCGCAAATTTATTGACTTGGAACATTTGTTGAATAGTAAATAGAACAAACTCCGTTGCGGCGGAGTTTTTTTATGCGGCAAATTCTTGTATACTGAAATTATTATGAATCGTTGGCATGTTATTATCGGCGGAGTTTTGATTGGCGCGCTTGGGTTTGGCGCGAGTTTTGATTTTTGGCGGCAAAATATTTTTTCCGGAAAAATCGCTGCAACGGTTGCGCAAAATACCGGCGTTGCCGAGAACAAGCAGCAAAAAACAATTGAGGAGCGGATTCAAGAAGCATTTGTGCGTTCGCAAAATCGCAAGGGCGTGTATATGAGCGCCGCGGTCGCGAATGATCAAGGAAGATCCGGAACGAAATTGCGAAATTCCATTTTGGATTTGATGAAAAAAACAGAATTAAACGCCGTGGTGATTGACGTGAAAGAAGTGGACGGCATGGAAACAACGAAAAATTTACAGCCGTTCCTTGAAGAACTGCATCGGAATGACATTTGGGCGATTGCGCGGCTCACGGTGATGCGCGACGATTCGCAGGTCGCTTTGCATCCGAATTGGTATGTGCATAAAACAAACGGCGCCGTGTGGCGCGATAATCACGGACACGCGTGGTTTGACCCGGCGCATCCCGAAGTGCGGAAATATACGGCAGATGCCGCAAAAAAAGTAATTGACATGGGATTTGACGAAGTGCAGTTTGATTACATTCGGTTTCCTTCCGACGGCGCGCTCAACGTCGCCGTGTATCCGGCGTATCGCACGAAAGAGGAACCGAAATACAAAGTGATGGGAGAATTTTTCAAATATCTGCACGACGAGTTAAAACAATACAAGCCGGAAATTATTTTGTCCGTTGATTTGTTCGGATATGTGGCGTCGCGCGGCAATGATTTTGGAGTCGGCCAGCGGCTGGAAGATTTGAAAGATAATTTTGATTACATTTCGTTTATGCTCTATCCGAGTCACTACTACAGCGGATTTTTTATGGCGGCTGATCCTGAGCGCAATCTTCCGGAGGTCAATTATCCGTATCGCGCGGCCAATATAAGCGCGGTGGTTTCCAATCATCCGTATGATGTGGTGTATCGTTCCATTTTGTTTGCCGAAGATTTTTTAGCGGGAAAGTTTGACAAGAAAAATGCGTCGTCAACGCCAGCTACGGCAACGACAACCGGAGAAGTTGCAAACGCAACCAATGCGGCAAAGGAAACAAATGTAACAAAAGTTTCAAATGCGCGTTTTCGTCCGTTCTTGCAGGCGTTTGATTTGGGCGCGGACTCTTCGCGGGGGATTATATATGACGCGGCAAAAATTAAAGCGCAAATTGACGCCGCGGAACGGGCCGGCGCGTCCGGCTGGCTCCTGTGGAATGCCTCAAATGTCTATAATATCTCGGCTTTGCAGCCGGAAAACTCCCGCTGAAAAACTTGACATTTTATTTTTTCTATGATATACTAAAATCGATAAGATCGTTGAGAGTTTAATAATTATAGAACCGGTAAAGGCAGCAAAAGGAGGGAAATATGCGATTCCTTAAAAAATTTCTGTTGGTAGCAGGCGCGGCGGCATTAGCGTTTTTTACAATAACGCCGGCACAAGCCGAAAGAGTTCCGACAACGGCCGAGGGCATTGCAACGCATCTTTACCGATGCGTGCTTGATCGCAAGGCAATCGAGGAGGATGGCCTTCGATACTACACATGGGCGTTAGCCGAAGGCCAAAAAACGGTCAGCGCTACATATCTGGAGTTTTTTGAATCTCCGGAATATGTGGGAAAGGCGGAGACGGCGCAGGTCTTCGTAACACGGCTCTATAACTGTATTTTGTTCCGTGCGCCGGAACAAGGAGCGGTTGATTTTTGGGTTTCGGTTCTTGGCAATGGCGCAACCCGGCGCACCGTTACTGAAGAATTTTTGTCGTCCGATGAGTTTGTAAACGGCATTCTTCCGGCGCTCCGCAGGGGGGTTCCAACCCTTACCTTATTCGCTGATAATAATGGGGCTTGGGCAGGAACTCTGGATCTATGGGTTTCTTTTCCCGGCGGATCAGGGACATTTCAGGTGCCCGTTCCCGGAACCTATGAAGTTTCGGCTGGAGATTACAAGATTGCGTATGCCGGTGGAGGCCCAGACGGGGCAACGGTTTATCCGTCTGAACAACAAACCGTTTCTCCGCAAGGAAATATTTCATTTTGTTTTCAATTCGGTTCCGGCGACGGCTGTCAGATTAACCGGAATCCGGATTGGTTCAGGTTTCCGCGAAAATCAATCAACTATTATCCCGCATATCATCCCTGGGATAAAATGTGGGTGGAATGGGACGAGCAAGAGATTTCGCGCGAGCTCGGATATGCGCGAGAACTCGGAGTTGAATTGGTGGAAACGTACATTCAGTTTGGCGTCTTTGCCGATTCTGCCGGCCGGGTAAACCCATTGTATCTTCAGCGGGCGGAAAGATTCGTTGAGCTCGCCGATCAGAAAGGGTTGAAAGTCCAATTTACCCTATTTGACTGGGTAGAAGATTTTTCGTCCGACCAATGGGCGGCGCATACAAGATTTTTGCAAGAGTTTGTCCCTCAGAATTGGGGAGGCGCGCTCTATAGTTGGGGAATGCGAAATGAAGCCGATCTGGTTGTTTTAACCGGAAAGGCTTCAAAAGATGATGTCCACGCCTGGCTTAAAGAAATGTTGACCAAACTTCGCGATTTGGATAACAACCGTCCCATTGAATTGGAGATAAAAGATCCGGCAAGCACGGAATGGCTTCGGGACCTTACCCCTTTGATTGATTGGTGGGGATGGTCAATGTACGGCTATGAAGGCGATGATGCTTTTGTAGCCGGGTTCAATCGGTTTCGCGGCACCGGATTACCCGTTGCGTTGTCGGAATTCGGAATGCCGGCTCCTAACGCCGGCTCGTATGAAGACCAAAAAAAATATTACGAAGGGGTATTGGCACATGCAAAACAGGCAAATGCGTCAGCCCGTCCGTGGATATTAATGGATTTCCCGACCCTTTCGGAGAAAGCGGGAGCGGAAAAGTGGTTCGGGATTCTCTCGGATGCCGGTTTTCCAAAACCTGCGGCGGAAGTATTCAGAAACTGGTAACAATTTCAAAAACGCCGGTCGCGTAATGCGCCGGCGTTTTACTTGCCAAAAATCATTTTTTCAATTTTCGTTAAATCCCGCTTGAGCGGCTGATGGAAACTGCGGTCAGATTTTGTTCCGTGCGGGCGTTTTCTTTGACGGTTACGGAAACTATGTCGCCGGTTTTCAGATCGCTTGCGGAAATCGTTTTTTTCTGCGGCACTCCGTTTTTGAAGGTTCTGGAATCAAAATTTGTGCTGGTGATGCGCGCGCCTGCGGCGATGCTGACGGTTTTGGTTTCGGTTTTCATCGGCATGCCGGGTTTTGGGTAGCGGTCGGTCAGCGATGGAATTTCAAGGATGAACGCATTTTCGTTTATGGCGGTGATTTTTCCGCCGATGACATTAACCGTATCAGGCAGAGGCGGCACGAACACATTGAGCGCGGTTTGCAATTCTTGAGTTTTTTTGTCCGCTTCGGCAAGTTTTTGTTTTGAGAAAGATGCGCCCCACCAATAGCCTGCCAGCGCTCCGATAACAAGCGCGGCAACGGCGGCGGTTATGACGGTGTTTTCTTTTTGCATAAGAATCATACGGTTGAGTAACATTAATGAATCGTGCCGTCATTATATCACAATTCGTTTCAGGCGTTTATTTATTCCTGTGGATAAGTTTATAATTTCTTTTCCGCAGTTTTTTGGTATACTAAAAAAGTTGATTATTATTATGTTGCCATTGTGATATGCCGTTGAATACGAAACAAGTTTCGTACTTTTTGGCATACGCGGCTCTATAAAATTATGCGTAATATTTTGAAATTTTTCGCGCGCGAAATCGGAAAGGGCATTGCGACATTCGCGTTGGTCGGAGGAATTGCGGCGCTTGCCTTGGCGTACACAGAACCGACTTCTGGTCCGGTTGGCGGCACCGTGTACGCTCCGGTGAATGTGGGAGGCAACAGCCAGACCAAATCTGGAAATTTTACTTCAAGCGGCACGCTGACCGGGAATATCGTAAACGGCACAACCCAGATGTGCCTTGCGGGAAGTTGCATAAGCTCGTGGCCGTCTGGAGGCGGCACTTCAGTCGGTTCGTCCGGGTATGTGCAGTTCAGCAATGGTTCAGGCGGTTTTAACGGCGACAGCAATCTTTTTTGGGATAATACGAACAAGCGCCTCGGCATCGGAACGGCAAGTCCCGATACGACTACATATTTAACCGTGGGAGGCGCTGGTGGAGGACAAAAGCTTACTCTTAACGACATATCAACGGCGAGATGGTCGCTGGGCACAGGCGGCTACTCGCTTCACATAGCTAATGATTCTCCATCCGCGTGGACTGACAGAATGGTTATCACGCAAGCGGGCAATGTTGGTATCAACACGCCGAGCCCTGCCGCGAAACTCACGATAACTTCGGACGGCGCGAACGCGAATTTTAGGGTTTATGACACGGCCGGCGTTATGCGCTTGAATTTTGGCGGAGGTTTTAATTTGAATTTGTCCAGCTCTGCCGCAGTCGTCAACTCATCCATTGCCGGCGATGGCAGCTCCAATTCTTACATCAACGTCATCGGCGGCAACGTCGGCATCGGCACGAACAGCCCCGGATATAAATTACAAGTGGGCAGTTCTGGCAACGGGACCGCAGCCATTGCCAATAGTTGGAACACTTTTTCTTCCATACGGTGGAAAGAAAATATTAAACCGATTGACGGCGCGCTGGATAAAGTATTGCAACTTCAAGGCGTGGCTTTTGATTGGAAAGAAAGTAAAAAACGCGACATCGGTTTCATTGCCGAAGAGGTCGGCAGGATTATTCCTGAAATTGTGGATTATGAAGCGGACGGCAAATACGCCAAAGGTTTGGATTATGCAAGGTTGACGGCGGTGTTGGTTGAGGCAACCAAAGAACAGCAGAAAGAAATTGAAGAACTGAAAGCGGAGAACGGCTTGTTGCAAGGCAACATCAATGCGCTGGAATCTCGCGTGGAAGCGCTTGAAAAAAAATAAATGTAGGCAATTTATTATATATGCGCCTTGAGCATTATCCGGTTGAACAACTGAAAAAAGAAATACTCGCGATTGTCGGCGCGCACCTTGACCTTTCGCAATACCGCGTGTTCTTTTTCGGGTCGCGCGTCTCGGGCAAGGGCACGGACCGCTCCGACATTGACATTGGCATTGAGGGTCCATACATATCTTCCGGGGTTTTGCTTGATATTCAGGAGGCAATTGAAGAATTGCCGACATTGTATAAAATTGAAGTTGTTGATTTTAAGAGGGTAGCGCCTATTTTTAAAGAGGTTGCGCTTCAGGATATCGAAAGTATTAATATGCCCGCACTATGACAAAGTATCAAGCATTGCTGCAAGAATACGGCGAAGCATTGGAACGATTTCAGGAAGTGCTTCAACAGGAAAAAACGGAATTTATCCGTGATTCCGCAATCAAACGATTTGAAATTGTTTTTGACCTCGCATGGAAAACCCTGAAGGCGTTTTTAGAAACGCAGGGGATCCCGTGCGTTTCTCCCAAGACCTGCTTTCGCGAAGCGCATAGGGCCGGTTTGATTGAATACGATGAAATATGGATGAAATTGGTTGATGAAAGAAATTACACGGCACATACTTATAAAGAAGCATTCGCGGAAAATATTTATCAAAAATTGCCCCAGGCGCTTGCCGCGTTTCAGAAACTGCGCGCCGCGTTGGCAAAAGACGCGCATAATGTTTAGCGAATTATTTTTTGTGATTGAGGCAATCAAAGAACGGCAAAAAGAAATTGATTCGCTGAAAGCAAGAATCGGCGAATCGGAGAAAAAATAAGCAAATTTATTACATATGGCCGGGAAAAAGAACAAAAATTCGGAATTATCGGAAACCAAAAGGCACTTTGGCGTGATTTTAGAACATATTGATTCTAAGGTGAAATTGGTGCTGGAAGGGCATCGGGGATTGGATAAAAAAATTGATAAGTATTATGAAGAATTCGGCGGATTTCGGCGGGAAGTAAATTATAATTTTGACATTGTCTTAAGCGAGTTGCGTCTCATCAGAAACGAGTTGAAGGAGAAAGTCGGCCGGGATGAATTTGCTTTTTTGGAAAAACGCGTCATTGCTTTGGAAAAATCAAGAAAGTAAAAGTTTCCGCGTCAATTATGCGCCTTGAGCATTATCCGGTTGAACAACTGAAAAAAGAAATACTCGCCGCAACATTTATGAGGTTGCGTCTCACATAATAATAAAACCCCTCCCGTACGTATTTCTTTACAAAACTCCTATGAATTTGTTGAAGCAATTTTCTTGGGACCCAGAGGCGAAAAAATTGTCTTTCTTCGTGATATTGATTGCACTCTCTATTGCGGGCGCGGTTTTTCTTCGTGGTTTTACGGGATTTCGGTTTTTGAATAAGGTCCTGCCCCTCTCTCAGGAAGAACAATTAAAACAGCATTACGCCGCGGTTGTGAAAATAGAAAACAACAGATTTATTCCGAACCAAATTCAGATAAAACCCGGGGATGAAGTCGCGTTTTTTACTGTCGAGCAAAAAAAGTATAATCTTTTCTCCTCCCGAAACTCCGTATTGCCCGTTTCGGTTGTGGACGGGGCAAACAAAAAGATATTCGTATTCCGCCCCGAACTTCCCCTAAATTTTACGGCTCTCACAGCTCCGTTCGCGAACATCATTTCTTTACGGCCGTTTAACGCCGGTTCGCTTGCGAACCTGTCAAAAGGAATACCGCCTTTTATGCTTGTGATTATTATTAAGCAGTAACCATTATGAATTTGCGCATTTCCATTTTTATTGCAGCAATCCTGTTTGTCGCGTTTTTTTCTTTTCCGCACAATGCGAATGCTGCTTCTTGCACAGGAAGTCCTCCTGCTTGTTCGCAGAGCGGCGTGCCTATTAATCAGTGTAATGTTCCGGTGTGTGTGCAAATTCCTCCCTACTACCAACAAGCGATGTGGGGTTGTTTCACGGTTCAGGGAAGTTGCGGCGGAGGCGGCGGAGGCGGCGGAGGCGGATTTAGCTGGAATGTGTCGGCGAGCGCGAATCCGAATTCAGGCACCGTGCCCTTGAATGGCGTGAGTTTCACCGGGACATTTAATTTTTCCGGCTTAACCGCCGCCACCATAACATCACTTACCTACGAATTTGACTGCAACGGAGACGGCGTTTTTGAGCAGACATATACGCAAACTTCGGGGTTTGGTAACAGCATTTACAGCCATACGGTTTCTTGCAACTATCCTCAATCCGGCCATTATCAACCGCTATTCAGAGGCTCATATGTTTTTTCAAACGGCGATGCCCGTTCCGCGGTAACACAAACATATGTTAATGTAGCGCCGGGAAATCCGAATGTTTCATTGAGCGCAAATCCGTCTTCGGGCCAGGTGCCGTTGAACGGCGTATCCCTTACCGCAAACATTTCCAACGCAACCGACATAAAGAATTATTACAGTTCCGTTGGAATAACTGAGACGCGTTATTATTTTTATTGCGTGAATGGCGGACCGACTTCATTGTCTAAAGAAGTATTTGGCGACGTGCCGGCTTCATACACGGCAACGAGTCTTTGCAATTACGCAAGCAGCGGCACATATCAGCCGAAAGTGCAATTAGACGTGATACTGAATAACGGAACAATCCTTTCCGGTTTCGCAAATACTGCGGTAACGGCTTCTTTTGACCAGCTTCCCATTGGCTCTCACGACGGCGCGGATAACACCTCCTGCACAACTTCCGGTTGGGCGGATGACCCGGACACTCCCGCGACGCATCTTACCGTGAAGCTGTATTCCGACGGAGCGCTGGCAACGACCGTTGTTGCGGATCAGCCGCGGGCAGATTTGACCGGCGTTTGTCCGAGTGGCGCATGCAGTTTTAACGCTTCGCTTTCCGGTTTTATTTCAACCGGCGTTACGCATTCCATTACCGCAACCGCCATTGACGCGCAAACCGGCCAGGAAGTGAATCTTGCGAACACGCCGAAATCAATCACTTGTCCAACCGTTTCTTCTCTCCCCGACCTTATCATCTCATCCGGCCCCTCGCTTAACTCCGGAACCTTGGTTGCCGGAAGCACGCTTACCTTTAAAGAAACGGTAAAAAATCAGGGAACCGCAACGGCATCCGGCACATTCAATAATCGTTTTCGCGTTGACACGGACAATGACGGCGTTATTGACGCGTCGGACCCTGATGTCACCCCGTATCCGACGATTACGAATCTCGCGGCAGGCGCATCCCAGCAAGTCATATCAGGATCGTGGACCGCGGTTGCCGGCACCTATCGGCTGTACGGCTGTGCCGACCGACCCGGCAACCTCATCGCCGAATCCGACGAGACCAACAATTGCAGTTGGGGAGACACCTTAACGGTTGCTCCGATGTCGTTCGGCACGATTCAGTATCGCGCCACCAAAGACGGCGTTGCGTGGGACAGCCCGCCGTTTACCGTGAGTATGCGGAATCCGGCCGGCGTAACCAGCGAAATGAGCATTGACCCTCCGTACGACAATACTTCCGCCCCAACCGGTTCCTATGCGGTGCAGAGCGTTTTTCCGCCCGCAGGCGTTGAGTTTAAAGACATTAACGGAAGTTCTTTGAGCTATGTTGCGCCGACGCTCTTAAGCGGCGGCACCTTAACCCTTACCTTTGATTTCACGACGGTGTCTTCTCAGCAGACGCCGAATGTTATCGGGTACGCGTGGGCCGGGTCCGGCGCGAACGACGGAACGCAGACAAATCCCGGCATCGGCTGGGTCAGCATGAGTTCGCTGTTGTGCGATCCGGACAGCGACGGATTGACGGAACTTTCGTCGCCGGCGTGCCCGCCGGTCAACACCGCCATTCCGTTGTACGGCGTTTCGGTTTCATCCTCGGGCGCGCTTTCCGGATGGGCATGGGCAAATCCGAATGACGGATTTCAAAACCACATCGGCTGGATCAGTTTTAACGCGGCTGATGTCGCGGGATGTCCAACGGCGCCCTGCGCGCCGACTTTGGACAGAACCAACGGGCATTTGACCGGCTGGGCGCGCGCGCTTTCATACAATGAAAACGGACAGACCGGCGGCTGGGACGGATGGATTCGCTTGTGGAACGATTCAAACGGCAATAACATTGTTAACACTGATGCCGCATCTCCGACCGATTACGGCGTTACGGTGAACGGCTGTGGCTGGTCCGGCTACGCCTGGGGCGGCGGCACGGATATCGGCTGGATTCATTTCAGGCATGACGCAAACAACAACGGCATCGTGAATACCGAAAATAACGGCGACTACGGCGTGAACGGGACCGGCAACGGTTGCACTACCATCGGCGCCATTGCCGTTTCCGCAACACTCAACGGTTTTGCGTGGCCCAGCTCCGGCGCCGCGTCGGTGAATTATTCTTTTTCCGGCCCGACCGCAATTTCGTCGTTCAATTCCGTTCCCGCAACCTATTCCAATCTTGCGGACGGTTCGTACTCGTTGACCTATGTTTCCGGCGGGCCCGCAGGCGCAACATTGACAAGCATCAGTCCGTGCGCCGCGGGCGTGAATCCGTGCAGTCAGAGCATTTCAGGAGGAACGCCGATTGCGTTTACCCTGAATTTTAACGCGGCTCCGCCTCCGCCAGGGTCGGTTTTCATGACGGTTACTCCGCAAAATGCGTGCAAGGTGATTGATGTTTTTTGGGGAAGTTCAAGCGGTGCCGCCGGATATAACGTTCAGCGGTGCGGGGACGCAAATTGTTCGTTGTCGGTTCCGACTCCGGTTTGTTCCGTAACCGCGCCCGCGCCTCCGGCAACTGCTTGCGCGGATTCTTCCGCTCCGGACGGCACGCCCTTGTGGTATCGGGTTAATGCGTATAACGCGTTCGGAACGTCCGCATGGTCGTATTCGGCAAGTTCAATTACGAATAACGCTCCGAATGTCAGTTTCAGCTATACGCCGTCTTCAAACATCCGGGTTGGCCAGCTGGTTGCCTTTTCAGGCGCATTGATAAACGGCAACGCAACAACTTCGCAGTCATGGGCATTTGCCGGCGGCACTCCGTCTTCGTCAACCAGCGCGAGCCCGAGCGCAAGTTTTGCAACCGCAGGGTCGCATACGGTTACCTATACGGCAAATAACGCGAGCGGTTCGTGCGTTGTTTCTAATCCGGTTTCGGTTTCGCAAAACCCGTTCGGCGACTGGTGCGAGCTTCCGCCGGACGCGTGGCCGGGCACGGCATGCCCATGATGACCGTGATTAGTGGTTAGTGTTTAGGGCGGCGGGGTTGAAAGAATAGAAAATTTTCGGTAATATACAAAGGATAAGTTTTAAAAACTTATCCTTTTTGGTTGAGTTGCCACCTTATCTTAGTTGGGCTGAAGCCAATTGCTTGGCTTCGGCGGGCGACTTTAGTCGCCCCGGGTTTTGCCG